>NZ_JBFPDP010000067.1:0-22185 GCF_040830845.1 Sivoneniella epilithica UHCC 1019 | reverse complement strand
TATTCCTGATTGCATTCGCGATCTTGCCAACCAAATCCATCAAGTTTTTCGCTGGCTAACATGAAACCACCCTGCCTTAGTGATTGAGGCAGGGGTTGGGCGATCCGCTGGGCGGGTGCAGTCGCCAGCGCTCCGCATTGTCTGCGATCGCGAAAAACAGATTCGCAATTTCAAGCCTGTGCCATATTGGGCGATATTTGCCCAGTATGGTGAAGGGTTCCAGGCAACCTATGTAGGGAAGGCGCAAGCAGCACAGGTAGACGAAAGTGATTCCCCTGTGGATGATGCAGCCGATCTCTCTGCGGTTGAAGAGGATACTGGAACTCGTGTTTCGTCCCAGCATGAAGCCGACGCTATTCTGGCGATCTCTCAAGCAAGACCCCATCAGGTGATTAAGTTTGAAGGCAAGAAGGCAAGCAAAACGCCGCCAGCACCGTTGACCACCTCAGCCCTTCAGCAGGTTGCCAGCGTCAAGATGGGATTAGCTCCAGAGCAGACGATGAAGATTGCTCAGAAGCCATTTGAAGAGGGCAAAATTTCTTACCATCGGACGGATTCGGTTTCTCTGTCTCCTGAATTTTCTGAAGAGGTAAAAGCATGGCTACAGCACCACAAACCGAACTTAGTGCCCGATAAAGTCACGGGACACAAAGATAAGGCAGGGAGTCAGGGCGCACACGAAGCGATTCGACCGACCCATGTGGAAGAAACCCCAGAACAGTTAAAAGGGTTTGACGACCTGCACCAGGCAGTTTATGCCCTAATCTGGCAACGGGCGATCGCCTCCCAATGTGCCCCAGCACAGTTCAATAAATCGGTGGTTCAGATTCAAGCGGATTCTACGTTCTGGGTTGCCCGCGGGTCCGTCATGCTATCCCCTGGCTATACGGAAATTTGGAAAGAGTCAGGTGGTGACTCTGAACTGCCAATTTTGCAGGAAGGTTCCACGCTGAAGCTGGAGAAGGCATGGCATGAAGCGAAGAAAACCAGTCCGCCTGGTCGATTCTCTGAAGCTCGATTGATTCAGGTGCTAGAAAGATACGGCATTGGTCGCCCCTCCACTTACGCCACGATCATGAGTGGATTGAAAGATCGCGGTTATGTGAGGGTTGAGAAGAAGAATCTGATTCCCACGGAAACAGGGCTAAAGACTGATGAATTTGTGGGCAAGGTGTTCCCGCAGCTTGTAGACACTAAGTTCACGGCTGGAATGGAAAAGCAATTGGATGAAATCGCTGAAGGAAAACGGGAATGGAAGCCGATGATGCTGGAGTTCTACTTTAATCAACTGCGTCCGGCGCTGGATGGAATCGGACGACAACTGGTTCAAGAATCCAGAGAGTATTCAGATGTGAAGTGCCCAGAGTGCGATCGACCGTTGACGATTAAGCGTCCAAAAGATGCGAGTAAAATGCGCGGCAAGGATCATTACCTTAAGTGCTTAGAAGGCTGTGAAGATGTGATCTTTTTTTGGAATGTCGGTTTGGCAAGCTGGATTAGAAAGGGCGATGAGCCAGCTAGACCAGCACCGAAACCTGGTGAAGCAACGGAGTTCGCTTGTCAGGTCTGTAGCTCCAACCTGGAAATCTATCGCTACCAGAAGGAGGGACAAGACAAAGCGATGATGCGTTGCTCTGACATTGAAGCTAGGAGCAAGCCAAATCATAAAAATGAGGTGTATTTTTTGACCAGCAAGGGCGAATTTTGGAATCCCAACACTGGACTGAACCCATCCACGGAGAAAGGAGCAAAGCCTGCTGTCAGTGGCACAAAGCCTGCTAGTAGCAGCAGGAAAAAGTCGAAGGGTAAGGTGGCGTAATGAACACGAAAAAAACTGAAATCGTTTTGTCAACGAGCAATTGAGATCTTAATCTGCCCACACACTAACTAAACACACCTCATCAGCGAGATAAAACAATGGTTTCCTCTATCATGTCCGAGACAACTTTTACGCCCATCTCTTTGCTCAAGATGATGAGTCGCCGAAACCAAGCGGCAATTCAACAAGGCATCAGATGTAGGGAACATAACCCATCTTCGTCACACCCTCTAAGGAGTCAAACGTTCTGGTTAGTGTTTGGTTTTGCCAACTTGGATTTTTCAAGTCAAAAGCAATATCCGCAAGTATTTCTCGCGTTCTTGTTGACCGCTGCGGGTGATTGTGCGATCGCTGCCCGTTGTTTGTCTTAGTTAGAATCTGGACAGCCGTTATCGTTATTGGGGAGAGTAAGGGGATTATTTTTATTGCAAGTGCTACGAAACCATTACAGCAATCTTTTACAGGGTTACATTACAACTTTGGGGTAGTAGGGGGCGTGAGTTCGAATCTCGCCGCTCCGATAGGTTGAAACCGCTTGTAATGGGCGGTTTTGCCATTTTAAAGGTCTTAAAAAAAGCTACCTAGAAAAATCCAAGTCATTCTCCACCCAATCGGGTCGAACAGCTAGCCGCTTTCTATAGTCCGAAAGTATACACTTCCTAGTGGTCACCTTATCTTCAAACTTGGGCAGCGTAGCCTTTTGACAGATGGAGTGATCGCGGTTGCTAGAGTATGCTAAAAGCAAACTAACTTCATATCGCTTGAAGGAATAATGAAAACCCAACAGTTAGGCGCAACTTCGGTCTCAATTAGCACGATTGGACTCGGTGGAATGCCGCTTTCTTTAAGTGGAAGACCAAGTGAAGCAGAGGCGATCGCCGTAGTTCATCGTGCTTTGGATCTGGGTGTCACATTGCTGGACACAGCCGATTCCTACTGTCAGGACGAAACCGACAAACATCACAATGAGCGCCTGTTTGCCAAGGCATTGCAGCAATATAACGGCAATACTAGCCAGGTGATTGTTGCCACAAAAGGGGGATTGATGCGCCCCAATGGGTCTTGGACTCGCAACGGCAACCCAGACCACTTGCGGCAAACAATTCGCGAAAGCTTTGAAGCGTTGGGTGGCAAGCAGGCGATCGCTCTCTGGCAATATCATGCGCCTGATCCAGTCTATTCAATTTCGGCATCGCTTGCGCCCGTGCGAGAAGCCGTTGAAGCAGGACTCATCCGCTATGTGGGCGTATCTAATTTCTCAGTAGAGCAGATTCAACAAGCGAGAGAGGTGGTTGATATTGTTTCAGTGCAGAATCAATACAATCCCTGGTATCGTGAACCAGAACAGGATGGCGTGTTGGCATATTGTGAGCAAGAAACACTCACTTTTTTGCCGTGGAGTCCTTTGGGAGGAAGCCGCCGCGTCAAAAACTTGCCAGAAATTCAGCCGATCGCCCAGCTTGCCCAAGAAAAAGACGTGTCGGTATATTGCCTAGTGTTGGCATGGCTGCGGGCAAAGTCTTCTTGTGTGGTGCCAATTCCAGGAGCAAGTAAAGTAAGCAGCATTGAAGATTCGGTAAAAGCGGCTGACCTAGATTTATCCACGATAGAGGTTGAGAAAATTGATCAGGCAACATTAATATAAGTTTTGAGAAGGACTGAGATCGCCCTAAGCCAAACTCCACAGTCAAGTCGTCAATTGCTCAACAATGCTACAAATTTTCAACACTGTGACCATTCCTGCTAATGAAATCGAAATCAGTGCTATTCGTTCTCAAGGAGCCGGTGGGCAAAATGTGAACAAAGTGGCATCAGCCATTCACCTACGGTTTGATATCTCTGCTTCTTCCCTGCCCGATCGCTACAAAGAGCGACTCTTGCAACTAAACGATCAGCGCATTACCAAAGACGGCGTTATCGTCATCAAGGCTCAGGAACATCGCAGCCAAGAACAAAACCGCGAAGAAGCGCTAAAACGACTGCAAGACTTAATTAGAAGTGCAGTGATAGTTCCTAAAAAGCGCAAACTCAGTCAGCCAACCCGTCGCTCTCAAGAAAAGCGTCTCGATCGCAAAAGTAAACGGGGAGACACCAAAGCGTTTAGAAAAAACCTTGCGGGTGGCGATTTTTTCTGAAAAAGAGGGCAATATTGCGCGATCGCCCACAGCATTCCAAAGTTGAGTCATTGGAGAATAAGCAGCGCATTGCTAGCTTTTCGATATGATGGGTGCATCGCTATTGCTGTCTTAGGTTGGCAAGTGTTAAGAATGACTTTTCTGGATGTGATGTGTAACTTTTCTGTTTTGCCTGTAGTAGGACAGTTAAGCTTCCGTAAAGCACAGAATTCTTTTTAGATACTTATTGTGTAAAAATTGCACAAACTTTTCTGATCCGCTCATTTTTAATTTGCAATCAGTAAAGTAACCAACCGATGCAGCCTTGACCCAGCCTGAATAAAAGCCTATGAGCCCCTTGCCTGATTCGTCTCCCCAATCTTCTAAAAATACTCCGACTGAACCTATTCAATCGGAACAGTCTTTACCTGTGACTGAGCCACCGATCGCGGAACATCCCAAAAACGAGACTGTCAAAGTTGAGGATGCCAACACTGAGGAGGGTCGCGAAGATGCAAAATCTGCTTCTACGGAGGTAACACCTACGTTGCGTCGTCCCCTAGCGCGTCCGGTTAACCGTCCCCCAACTCCTCCCGCTGTCACTCCCGCGATCGCAAAAGTCGTGCCTGCTCCTAAGTCTGAACCTGTAGCTCCTACAGTAGTTTCAGCTTCATCTAATGCAGCCACAACACCCCATAACGAGACTGATACAGCCACTCAAGCTGCACTCCGACAGCATCCCATTCCGCCACCCAGTGAGCCGAAGCAGTATCGGGCGATCGGGCTAGTGCGGGGGCGTTATACCGCTGTTGAGGATGAGTTTACGCGAGGTGAAATGCTCACTCCAGACGGAACTCTGCTTAAAGCGGTGCTGCTGGGTCGAGTCATGAGTTTAGTACGAAATCATATTGACCTAGAAAAAGATCATCTTTGGGTTGTTTATCCGCGTACCCGTGAAGGAGAGCCAGATATTCATCTACAAATTGTGGGGGTTTGGGAGCCAGAAACCCTTAAACAAAGCGATGCTGAAGAACAAGAGGCTGAAGTTGTACCAACGACTCCAACTGATGCAGATTTACACGATCGCTATTTTTCCATTCGTGGCGAAATTGTCTATGTTGCCCCAGATGAGACCTATTTGGTTGTTAAGATTCAGCAGGCTCCCCGCAAGAATTCTCAAAAAGCAAAAGCATTCAAACTGCCTTTGCATGGCAAGCTAGAAAACCCGCGTCAAGTGGGCTACTTTTGGGATCTCAATATTAAGCTTCAAGGTGTTGCTTTGACGATTGCAGATGGCACCTGCATTGGATTGGCACCGCCTAAAAAACGATCTAAAGATGGAGACGATCGCGGTCGTCGTAGACCCCAATTTGGACGCAGACCCCCTACAGGCAGCACTCCCCGAAATGGCGTGCCTCCTCGCCCTGTGACGGGTTCTCGCCCTGTGCCTCCTCCAAAACCTGTGAAGCGGAGTGAACCAGCTAGCGAAGGGTAAGTATCTAACGAAGTATCTAATGGGCGATTGAAAGAGAGCCATCTTATGAGAAGCAGACTTGTATTTTAGCGGTTGTCTTTTTGGTAGCGCCATGCCTAAAAACGGCGTAGGGTGGCGATCTCTAACTTTGATCGCCCAAAAGATTTTGATCGCCCAAAACTATTTATTCACCCAAACGATGTTCTTGATTTTTGAGATGATTGCCGTTTCCTAGGAAGACAACGGAAATAAGCGAAAATCATAGTTGATTCTGACTCTCTAAATACCATTGGTAATCATTTAAGCTGCCTTGTGAACACTCCTATCCCTATCTCCTAATAACAGAGAAAAAAGACAACACTATAGATGATTAATCAACGGACAGATCGGTATCAGCGTCTAGCTTGGTTAGAAGGAATTCGCATCCTTGCGGTGGTGATGCTACTGCTTTACTACGCTCAAATGGGGTTTACAGGCTCCGCATATACGCCTCAACCGACTGGATTAGTCAGCAATCTACGTCATTTGGCAACCGCAATGAGTACCTTTCCTAAGCAAGGAGCATTGCCCTATTTTTTAAGCTTGCCATCCTGGTTTGGGTTTCAGTTTATTGATGTCTTTGTGCTGATTAGTGGCTTTAGTTTGATGCTGTCGCTGAAGGGAAAGTCGTTAGACGTTGGAAAATTTTTAAGGCGGCGATTGCTCCAAATTTTATTTCCTTTTTGGGCGGTGTTGTGGCTATCGTTTCCTGTACTGTGGGCGATCGCTCTGGCGTTTAAAACTGATTTTCCCAATCCCTGGTATGTTTTTGCAGGCATTAGTTTTCCCTTAGTGTATGACTACAACGGGGAGATGCTAATGGCGACTAGCGGATCGTGGTGGTTTGTTTCACTCATTTTTAGCTTTGCGATACTATTTCCTTTCTTGTGGCAGCTACTCCAGCGCTGGGGAACCGCAAATTTAGTTGGGGTCTGTATTTTTCTGACGCTTAGCTATCGAGCGATCGCAATTTATGGGTTAGGGGGACATCCCACCTATGTGATTTGGGATACGTCCGCAGGCTGGCAACCCTTCGCCGTATTTTTGTCTAAGTTGGGCACGTTTGCGATCGGGATGGCAGTTGGAGATCTCTATCTAAAGGATGAAGGACCTGTCTACTGGAGCTATCCCCGTGCTTTAACAATTGGCGCTCTAATTTATGTCGCTGGTTTTATCGGTCAGTTCTATACTTGGGGATGGATTTTTGCAGATTTACTACTCTCTATCGGCTTGGGCTTAGGCTGCATGGTCATGTGTCGCATTCTGGCAGAACAAAGACAAATTGCCCTATTTTTTATCACAATGGGCGGCTATAGCTATACGTTCTTTCTGTTACATGGATTGGTCGTCGATCGCAGCTTGCAACTGGTCGTCCAAGGTGATGCAACACGGTATGCTGTGATGCTACCCATGATGATTGGCATGACCCTTGTTTTAGCCGTCTTAACAGTTTATATCAGTCCTTTAATTCAACGGATTGTCTTGGGTTTGCTGCGAGATGTGGATTATGTTTTAACAAAATCCCCTTCCGTGCAGCGCCGTTTTAAGGAACCGCAAGTGGGTGATAAAGTGTGCTATCGGAGTGAGGTGGGGTGGATTGTGCTGAAAGTAGAAAAGCTATTGGATGAGCAGGAATTTTTTATGTGCCAGGTGAGCGATGGTCGGCGATCGCTGTGGGTACACGAAGAGGAGTTAGAACCTGCCGGAAAACACTTCCGATGATGAGAAGCCATAAGTACTTAGGTAGTCCAGTCATGGCGCTCATATTGGAGTGTCTGCCAATAGGCGTGCGAAGGCTTCTACAAATAGCTCAACAATTTACCCTAACGATTGGAGGATAGCTTACGTGAAGAAGTGGTCAGTCGATCTGCATAAGCTGATCTATACCCATGTCTTAATGATTGGAATTCCCACCATCTTTTATTTTTGTCTACGGATGGGAGGGCTGCCACTGGTCAATGTCCATATGGCGATCGCCACATTTTTTCTCTTTAGCTCCTTAATGATTCTTTTGGAAGCTTCCACGGCTCTATTTCGTAGATTTGCTGTTCCAACTAAAAAAACAGGCGGCGATCGCTGGGATAATTTCGTTCATTCCATCAAAGTAGCCCTAGGGTTTAGCGGTTCTCAACGACCTACCCCAACCACTGCCCTTCCCCGCTGTTCTATTATCGTAGCTGCCTATCTGCCCAACGAACAAGACATTATTTTAGAAACATTACGCCACATTATCAACACGGTCTATCGCCCAGAGGCAGGGCTAGAAGTCATCCTGGCATACAACACCCCCATAGACTTGGCTATTGAAGATGACCTGAGAGTCTTTGCCCAAATCCATACTGAACTACGTTTATTACGAGTGGATGGCAGCCATTCCAAAGCCGAGAACTTAAATGCTGCCTTAGAAATCGTTACAGGCGAAGTGACCTGTATTTTAGATGCCGACCATCATCCATCTCCAGATTGCTTTTTGCGGGCATGGCGCTGGCTAGAGCAAGATTATGACGTAGTGCAAGGGCGTAACATTATCCGCAATCACGGACACAACTTACTCACCCAAAACATTGCCGTTGAGTTTGAATCCCTCTATGGTGTAAGCCATCCTGCCAAATCGTTTTTGACTGACTCCACTATTTTTGGTGGTTCCAATGGCTACTGGCAAACCGCCGTTTTAAAGCGGATTCGGTTTAACCCGATGATGATGACGGAGGATATTGATGCAACGCTGCGGACATTGCTGAATGGATATCATATTCTCCACGATCGCAGCATTATTGCCACCGAACTTGCCCCCATTGATTTCAACTCATTTTGGTTTCAGCGCAAACGGTGGGCGCAGGGCTGGCTAGAAGTCAGCTTCAAGTATCAACGGCGCGTGTGGAAATCTAAACACCTCACCCTCAAGCAAAAGTTCTACTGGACTTATTTGCTCTATTACTGTGTTATCTATTCCCTCCTAGCGCTACAAATTCTGCCACTCATTTTGAGCTTATTTTTGTTCCATGGCTACCTGCCCCAATCGGATAATGCCTACCTTTGGTTTAGCACCGTAATTACCTTCTTCAGTGGCATCTATCAAACAATAGTGACCATGCGGGTTTCATACATCCGCTACCCAGTTTACTATTTTGCCCAACATGCGATTCTTATCTTTTTGTATACCACTCTCAAAAATATGATCTCTGTGGTGGGGCTTTATGACCATTTACATGGACATAGCCACTGGGTTGTTACTCCCCGTGGCAAGCAGCCGACTCGGATTGTGTCGCCCGAAGCCCCGCCGATGTTAGCTCCAGTGGGCGGCGTGGGGAGTCGGGAGTAACGAGCGAATGGCGAATGAAGAATGGCGAGTGGCGAATATTCAGTAGAGCGATACGGCGAATTTCAAAAGAGAACTAGAGTTATTCGCTTTCACTCGAACTTCGTAACTCTTCATTCTTTGAGGGTTTCTTCCTCATCTTGATTTTGAGGGCGAGAAGATTGGGAAATCAAATGAAAGCTATTCATGGCATTCACAGCGGTTTTGCTAGTAGTTGTGGTGATCGCGGCGCTCGATCCACTCGTTGGAGCCGTTTGCAGTGCTTCTGCGACAGGATGATACAAAATTGTCATTAAACAAGAGCATCCTGCTAACAGCAACAGATCGAGTTCTTTGCTGCTAGGCTTACGAAACCGACCGTTGCGGCTGCGAATTGAAGATTTGACTGAATGCTGACTACTTAACATGCTTTCCTTTATATTCACTGAACCCGATTTACCAAATGACTTTCATAGCAGTACAAGGAAAGGTCAAGACAACAACCGTCCGTTATTCTTGATTTATCAAGGATCTTTGTGTCCTAACCTATTTATCCGTTGCCATAATAATCTTCTCTGCTGATCTAGACTGCTCAGAAAAAAATCGGTTCCGAACAGAAAACACTATAACGCAGCAAGTGTTCTGCGAAAATTAGGAAAGCTAAACTGCTGATTTAAATGTGGAAAAACGAAATGTCTGAAAATTGGAGAAGTAAGGTTGTTACTGAGGGTGTGCAGCGATCGCCCAACCGTGCCATGCTGCGAGCCGTGGGATTTGGTGATGGCGATTTTAGCAAGCCGATTGTAGGCGTTGCTAGTGCCCATAGCACCATTACCCCGTGCAACATGGGGATTGCGCCCTTGGCAGCAGAGGCGGAAGCAGGCATTCGCTTGGCGGGTGGGATGCCCCAAATTTTTGGCACGATTACCATCAGTGACGGCATTTCTATGGGCACTGAAGGGATGAAGTATTCCCTGGTGTCGCGGGATGTGATTGCCGACTCGATTGAAACCGTTTGTAATGGACAAAGTATGGATGGCGTGTTGGCGATCGGGGGCTGCGATAAAAACATGCCCGGTGCCATGATTGCAATGGCACGGATGAATATTCCGGCACTGTTTGTTTATGGCGGCACCATTAAGCCAGGAAACTTGGCAGGGGAAGATCTGACCGTCGTGAGTTCGTTTGAGGCAGTTGGGCAATATAGCGCTGGCAAAATTGACGAGGCGCGACTCACAGCAGTCGAGCGCAATGCTTGCCCTGGTGCAGGTTCCTGTGGTGGTATGTTCACGGCAAATACGATGTCTTCTGCTTTTGAAGCGATGGGTATGAGCCTGATGTATTCTTCCACAATGTCAGCGGCAGACTCGGAAAAAGCAGAGAATACGGCGCTGGCAGGAAAAGTTTTGGTAGAAGCGATTCGCCATAACCTGCGTCCCCGCGATATCATCACCCGCCAGTCGATTGAAAATGCGATCGCGGTGATCATGGCAGTCGGTGGCTCAACTAATGCGGTGTTGCACTTTCTAGCGATCGCCCACTCTGCTGGAGTTGATTTAAAGCTAGATGATTTTGAAACCATTCGCGCTCGTGTGCCCGTGCTGTGTGACCTCAAGCCTTCGGGTCGCTATGTCGCTACAGATTTGCATCGAGCAGGCGGCATTCCCCAAGTGATGAAAATGTTGCTGAATCATGGCTTGCTGCATGGCGATTGCCTCACGATTACGGGAGAAACGATCGCCGAACGGTTGAAACAGGTGCCCGATGAACCTAGCCCTGACCAGGATATCATCCGTCCGTGGAGCAATCCCATGTATGCCACTGGACATTTGGCAATTCTCAAAGGCAACCTAGCAACTGAAGGCGCAGTTGCTAAAATCACAGGCATCAAGAAAGCCCAAATTACGGGACCTGCACGAGTGTTTGACTCGGAAGAAGCCTGTCTGGAGGCAATTTTGGCACGAAAAATTGTCGCAGGTGATGTGATTGTCGTTCGCTATGAGGGACCAAAAGGGGGACCCGGTATGCGAGAAATGTTGGCTCCCACCTCAGCGATTATTGGAGCAGGTTTGGGCGATTCGGTGGGCTTGATTACCGATGGGCGCTTTTCTGGCGGCACCTATGGCGTAGTCGTGGGTCATGTGGCTCCTGAAGCCTATGTGGGAGGCGCGATCGCCTTAGTTCAAGAAAATGACTCCATCACCATTGATGCCGCTGCCCGTCTATTGCAGGTGAATGTGTCGGATGAAGAGTTGGCACTGCGCCGCGCTGCGTGGCAAAAACCAAAACCCCGCTACACCTCTGGCGTGTTGGCAAAATATGCCACGCTAGTTTCTTCTAGCAGCTTGGGTGCCGTCACCGATCTACACGTCAGTCCATAAAGTCCGTATGGGGATTCAAGTAGGATGTGTTAGACGCTAGCCGTAACGCATCCTACAAACCAGCAGTTTAGCGACGAGCTTTTGAGCTACGAGTGATTTTGGCGGGTTTCTCTTCTTTTTCTTGTGAAGAGATGGGTAAGGTTAGATGGAACTGGCTGCCCCGGTCTTTGCCTGCGGATTCTGCCCAGATGCGTCCGCCTAAACCCACTACAATTTGGCGGCAAATGGCAAGCCCTAGCCCGGTGCCTCCTGTTGATCGCCGCAGGGCACCTTCTTCTTGATAGAAGCGATCAAAGACTGTTTCTAGGCGATTGGATTCAATGCCACGACCCGTATCAGAAACGGTCACTTCTAGCATTCTGCCACCGTTGGACTGAGCTTGAATCACCACTTTTCCGGTGGGTTCAGTAAATTTGCAGGCGTTGTCTAGCAGTTTCGATAAGACTTCCACCACCCATTCACCATCGGCTTGAATCAACGGCAGTTCGGGCGACACTTGAGCCGTGATTTCGGGTAAGCCCCCGTCCAATTGCCGCGATCGCAGGCTGCTGAGAGCAAGATCAACACATTCTTGCAGGGGAAGCGGTTCTACATGCCACTGAATTCTGCCGCTTTCCAGTTGAGAGAGCGTCAAAAAATCTTGGATTAGTTTTCGCATCCGTTCTGCGTCGGTCAATGCCGCATTGAGCATCACTTGACGCAATTCTTCCGGCATGTCGGGTTCCGTAGAGAGGCTTTCTAGACATACCTGAATTGTGGAAAGCGGGGTTCGCAGTTCGTGTCCAGTGATGGCGATTAAATTACTGCGGGTACGATCGAGAGCGGCAAGCTGTTGGTTGAGGTCTTCTAGGTTGGCATAGGCTTCTGCTTGGATCAACGCTACCCCAATTTGGTTGGCGATCGCCTCAATCAACCCCACGTTGCTCTCATGCCAATCATGATTGGCGTTGCTGCAATGATGATTTGTATTGCTGCAATGATGCACTTCCACCATGCCCAGCAGTCGATTTTGATGTACCACAGGCACCATCAGCCAAGCCGCGATCGCCCACTGTTGTACCTGCTCTCTCGGTGCCACAACCTCCTGTTCCCGCAGCAGCCAAACATCCGCCTGAGTGTTAGGTACATACACTGGGTCTTGATGCTGCGCCACAAACTGAAACAGGGGATTGTCTGCTAGGTTCCAGCGGTGCCCAATGAGTGAGTCCACTCCGTGATTTAGCGATTCATGCTGGAGAGTCACTGCGGTATCTGTAGCACGACACCGATAGATTAAACAGCGAGAGGCGTGTAAGGCTTGCCCCAATTCTTGCACTGCAACCTTAAAGATTTCGTCAGGGTCGAGCGATCGCCGAATTGCCGAGGTAATCGAATTGACTAGCCGTTCTCGTTGTTCTTGAGCCGCAATGGAGCGATACACCTTCAGCAGCTTATATTGTCCAGCTTGAATGTAGGTGACCAATCGCTCGGCAAAAGGACCTGGATCAACTGTATTAAAGTGAGCTTGGGTGTTATTGAGCAATGTGGTTTGCGCGGTGGCTACCTTGTTGGCAAGTTCTGGACGATAGCGCAATACTTTCGCCAACAGCAACTCCGCTGCCTTACAAGCAACCGATCGCTCAAACGTCCAAATGCCTTCAAAGCGACGAGATTGATCAGACGGCAAGGGCAGAGATGATTCTCCAGGAGCCGTATAAGCCTGCCGTTCACGACAAATCAAACAGGCGGCATACTGAGAACCCACAACAACCAAATGCCACTCTTGGGCAAGGGCATCAGTTGAATCAAAGGCAATCGTTTCATAGTGATCAAAGCGATTCGCAAAATCAGTTTCAGGTGCTGCTAACACATAAACCTGCTCGGTGCGATCGGCGATTCTCAAATAGCGGTGGGCTTCCTGGCGATAAAATCGTTCCCTCTGAAAACTGGCAATGACCACAGGCTGATCCGTTCCCGCCAGAACCTGATCCTCCATCGCATGAGACAGCGCCGTGAGAGAGGACTTGAAGTAGATTTGCGGTCTCAGATCCGGGAGGGCAACTAACAGATCTTCCAGAATGGAAGGGGAGCGACTCATCAAGATAGAACTCTACTTGGATAAACGCGGAAGTATCACGTTTGGAGGCGGTGACCTTTCCTAAAGTGAAGTGCGAAATCTAAGCTCACTATACTGCCTAAGCTTTGCCACCGAAAGGTTTGTATGATTCTTATTGTTCTTCGCCCTTCGCCCTTCGCCCTATGGCAACGGTGCAGGCAGCCAGCCGCCCACAAGACTAGGACGAGTCACGGGTGGAGTAAACATCCGTTGAAAGGAGGATTTGCGATCTTGCAGCGGTTCGTTGCTGAGGTTCCACATAGTTTCATAGAAGAAGAACGACATGCCGGAAAAGCCGCGATCGCGGGCAATTTGAACTTTTTGCTCAATAATACTCATGGGCATCGGCTTATTTCTCAATCCTGTAAGGACTCCGATCGCAACGGGAATATGCTTTTTCGCCTCTTGTATATCAGGTTGTACCAGTTCCGAAATAAACCCAGTTGGATCAGTGCGATAAGCTTGCAGCAAAATTTCTTCCACATAGCCCAATCGCCGCCAGTTTACCCAATCTTGCAGATAATTTTCATAGGAAAAGGTTTGTGAATTGGGAGATAAAGAAACCGTGGCGTAAGGTTTTCGGGCTTTAACAATGGCAAACACCCGCCCCATAAATTCGGTAATTTTGTTTGCCCGCCAGCGGAGCCACTGCGGATCTTTAGCATTCACAGGCGGCTCTTTGCCGGGGTTCTCTTTTTTGTAGAGCGCCACAGTTTCAGCATCATAGCCAAACTCGGAGGGCAGCCCCATGTGATCATCAAACTGGATACCGTCTACGCCATATTTAGACACAATTTCGTCTACTAAGTTCAAAATAAACTGCTGCACTTCAGGCTTAAAAGGGTTGAGCCACACGCGATCGTATTCGCCCTCTTTCCAAACCTTGGAGCCATCTTTGCGCTGAGTCACCCATTGTGGATTGCGTTTCACCAGTTCAGAATCGGCAGGAGCCATAAAGCCAAACTCAAACCAAGGCATAACAGCAATGTTATTTTGTCGTCCTAATTGCACCAGTTCTGCCAACGGATCACGTCCTCGCAGTCCGGGTTCTCGCGGGTCGATCGCGTCCCCAATCGCTTGCCGCATCACTTGGCTAGGATAGAGCGTATAGCCCCAATTCCACACAACTGGATAGACCGTATTAAATTTGAGCGTTCCGAGTTCCTGAATCGCACTACGAAGCAGTTGGGGATTGAACAAGACCCGACTGTCAATATTCGTGAGCCAGACTCCTCGAATTTCTTGGGTGGGAAAACTGGGTTGGGGGAGCGGCGGCAGTGGAGGACGTGGACTAGGGTTAGTTATGACCGGGACAACTACCACGGGAAACCCAACCGGAGTGCCATTACCCGTTCCCGGTTTCCCTCCTATAGGCGGCAGTGAATTGGGACGAGCGCTGGCAATAAATTGAGTAGGGACTAGAGCGGTTGTGGTTGGCATGGCTTGGCAGAGTGCCGCAGCGAGTTCAGCGCGGGTAATGGGCTGATTCGGGTTAAACCGTTTGGGATCGGGCTGATTGATAATCAGGCGATTTTCCAAGGCGGCGGCAACGGGCGTTCTGGTGTAGTCTGGCACCATTCTGCCATCTTTAAAGGCGGCTCTTAAATCCTTCGATTCGCGCTGTTTGGCAGTGTAGCGTAATCCGGCTGCTAGTCCGCCGAAGGCTTGCGATCGCGCCATTGAATCACCGGGTCTAAACTCATCCCGTTTTTCTCCTAGCCAAAATCCCGTTTGCTGAATGTATTGAATCGCTTTGGCATTGGGATGATCGGCGCGCACATCTCGAAAGGCGATCGGCTTTTGGCTTTGGCTCATCCCTGGAAACGCTCGTTGCACCAGTGCCGCATACTCCGCCCGCGACACGACAGCATTGGGTCGAAATACCCCATCTGAGGAGGGCACCACAATTTTTTTATCTGCCAGGGCAGTCATACATTGCTGCGACCAGTGCCCCTGCAAATCACTACTCTGGACTTGAGCCATAGCAGATACTTGAAGTGTTAACAGTGACCCTAAAGATGTTAGGGGTAAAACCAACCATGCAACGGTAGATTGCCAACGATACTTAGCCATAAATGCCATTTTCTCAGAACGCCATATGTTACCCAAACTCAGGCAGAAGCCGCTGGTCAGGAAATTTTTGCAGGTTCTAGAAACTTCTAGCTAGAAACTTTTAACTAAGTAGCTGAGTGCAATTAAACAGAAGACCCTCATCCCCAACCCTTCTCCCTAAGGAGAAGGGAGTAGTGCTCAAAGTCCCTCTCCTTAGGGAGAGGGATTTAGGGTGAGGGTAGCTTGTGGCATCCTAAGTTTAATTAGATCCGTCTACTTAGAAACTTCTAATAAGAATTTGCTAGGAGTGCATTCACTGTATAAAGTAGCAGCTACGCTGATAGCAAGCACTCTGTTTTGCAACGCCTTACCGTATTACATCAATGCTTAGTTCTTCTTCTCTTCCATCCTTTCATCGGGCAATTCAGTCGGGTGATTTTCTGATTACGGCAGAGGTTGCCCCACCGAAAGGAGGCGACCCAGCACATATGCTGTCTATGGCGCACCTATTGAATGGGCGAGTGCATGGGGTCAATGTCACCGATGGCAGTCGGGCAGTGTTGCGGATGTCGTCGCTAGCCGCCTCGGTGATTTTACAACAGCATGGCATAGAGGCAATTTGTCAGGTTGCCTGTCGCGATCGCAATGCGATCGCGCTGCAAGCCGACTTAATGGGCGCACATGCATTGGGCATTCACACGATTTTGGCACTCACAGGCGATCCGGTAAAAGCAGGGGATCATCCCAATGCCCGCTCTGTATTTGAACTCGAATCAGTGCGCTTATTGAATCTCATCCACAAACTTAATGGCGGACTCGATTTTAATGATAAACCGCTGCCTCACGGTGCAACCCAGTTACTCGTTGGTGCGGCTGTTGATCCTCAATGTGGCAGTTGGTCGGGACTACAGCGTCGCTTTGAACGCAAGCTTGCGGCTGGGGCACAGTTTTTTCAGAGCCAGTTGATCTCCGATTTCGATCGCCTAGAGAAGTTCATGACCCAAGTGGCGGTAGGGTCTAACAAACCAATTTTGGCAGGCATTTTCCTACTCAAGTCAGCCAAAAACGCCCAGTTTATCAACCGCTGCGTTCCCGGTGTTCACATTCCTGATGCGATCATCGATCGCCTGGGGGCGGCGGCTGATCCGCTCCACGAAGGCATGGTGATTGCTGCTGAACAGGTGAGACACGCGAGAGAACTCTGTCAAGGCGTTCATATGATGGCAGTGAATCGAGAAGATTTGATTCCACAAATTCTTGATTTAGCAGGGATTCCACCACTGAGTTAGCGATCGCACCTATTGAGGTCAGTTGAGATCGCACTACATCAAGCATTTTTGTCTGCCCTCAAATGGAGTAGATATTGCTCTGAGTTGCCCCCTCTAGGTCAATAATCAACAAGTGCAAAATCATGTTTTAGTTAACTTTTTACACCTTCCAAATAAATGATCTAAATAGCTGATTATTAGTGAGAAATTTAGTGATCTACTATTTTCTATCTAAATATCTAAGTTTATTTGAATGGGCTTGTGGCTATAGGTTTTAGCATTTGAAATGAAGTAGCGATCGCGAATTTACTGATTCTATTGACAAGCTTTCTTGATAACTCTAAAGCCCTCCGTTGCAGGTTGATTTTAGCGTGCTACATTATCAATACTGCTCGTTATTGAAAACACCGGGTTCATCCAAGAGAGGAAATTATGTCTGAAATGCAAGCTCCTGTCCGTCCTTTTGACCAAGTTAACGATAATCCAGTCTTATTTGAACGGTCGGTTACAACGCCCATCCTGGAAGGAATGAATCTTGCCCTAGCAAGTTTCCAAGCGCTGTATCTGCAATATCAAAAGCACCATTTTGTTGTAGAAGGCGCTGAGTTTTATTCCCTGCACGAGTTCTTTGCCGAAAGCTATGAACAAGTGCAAGGCTATGTTCATAAAATTGGTGAACGCTTAAACGGTTTGGGAGGCGTTCCGGTGGCTAGTTTTACCAAGCTGGCTGAATTGTGCTGCTTTACGCCTGAGCCTGATGGTGAATATGCTTGCCGTCAAATGGTGGAACACGATTTGGAAGCGGAACAAGCGGTGATTAATCTGCTGCGTCGGCAAGCGGGACAAGCGGAAAGTTTGGGCGATCGCGCGACTCGGTTATTGTATGAACAAATTTTGTTGGAAACCGAAGATCGAGCGTTTCATCTAGCGCACTTCTTAGCTAAAGATAGTTTGACCTTCGCTTACGTTGCAACCAATAACTAATGTCTATCCGCTCTCTATCTACAGCGATCGCCCCTACTATACCAAAAGTAACGCAATGGGCGACTTTCTTGAAACCGCCTAAATCAGCCCTCACCCACAGGAGAGGGAACCAGAGATCTCCTGAAAGCCCCTCTCCTGCGGGAGAGGGGTTTGGGGTGAGGGTTCTTAGTCGCGCTTCGCCGACATCTTAAATCAATTTATTCAGCGTTCTGCTGCCCTCTATCCTTCAATTCTATTTTGCCAAGCCTACAATGATCTCTGCCAGTTGAATGGGCTGAACAGGCTTAGCAATATGCACTTGAAACCCTGCCGCGATCGCGAGTTGGCGGTCACGATCACTGGCATAGGCGGTCAGCGCAGCGGCAGGAATTTGTCTGACGGTTGCCGCATCCATCGCTCTCACTTGTCGAATCAAGAAGAGTCCATCTTCATCGGGCATTCCGATATCAGATAGC
Source organism: Sivoneniella epilithica UHCC 1019 (assembly GCF_040830845.1). Lineage (NCBI taxonomy): Bacteria > Bacillati > Cyanobacteriota > Cyanophyceae > Leptolyngbyales > Leptolyngbyaceae > Sivoneniella > Sivoneniella epilithica. The sequence goes on along the minus strand of NZ_JBFPDP010000067.1, from coordinate 4,206 downwards.
AGCACATCAAATTTATTCAGTGTTTCAGTCAGAGCCGCGATCGCCGCCTGTGCTGATGCCACAACTATTACCTCTGCTCCAAAATCTTCCAACATCCATTGAATCAAATCTCGGCTATCGGATTCATCATCCACCACCAAAATCCGCAACCCTTTTAGGGAAGGCGCGATCGGCATGATTTCCTCTACCGATTCTGCCTGATTATCGACTTGTTCTAGCTTAGTGCTTGTCAACAAAGCTTCTGGCACTTGTGGCACCTCCAACAGGGCTTTCCCCAAAGGCAACCGCACGATCATCGTAGTGCCTTGCCCCTCGCCCAAACTCTCTGCTTGCACCGTGCCCCCGTGCGATTCCACAATATGGCGCACAATCGACAAGCCTAAGCCTAGACCCTGACTGGATTTAGTGCTGCTAGAATCCCCTTGACGGAAGCGATCGAAGACGTAAGGCAGAAACTCGGCGCGGATTCCCTGCCCGGTATCGCTGATAGTGATTTGAGCATAGTTTTGAGGAGAGTTTTGAGTTAAATTCTCGTGCTGAGCATTTAAGGTTTGTGAGTTTTGAACTCTATTAGCATCAGCGCCGCTTTTCGCTTTTGAGTTTTGAGTTGAATCTTCTAACTGAGAACTCAAAATTGAGAACTCATAACTCTCTAACTTCACTTCCACTCGTCCACCCGCAGGCGTAAATTTAATTGCGTTGGTGAGTAAGTTCCATAGCACTTGTTGCAGCCGATCGCGATCGCCCAACGCCATCACTGAGGTTATCTGCGGCACCAGTTGAATGTTTTTTGTCTCTGCCGACAGTTGCACCGATTCGATCGCCCCTTGCACGACCCCAACCAGATCAATCAACTGGGTATTAAGATGCAGCTTGCCACTTGTAATTCGAGAGATATCCAGCAAATCCTCAATTAATTGATTTTGCGCTTTAGCACTGCGCTCAATGATTTCTAGGGCACGAGTGGCAGCGGCTTCTTCTAATTTGTGGGTGCGTAGCAAACTTGCCCAACCCAACATAATATGCAGCGGATTGCGGAGTTCGTGCGACAGGTTTGAGAGAAACGCATCTTTGGCATGATTGGCAGTTTCTGCTTGCTGACGGGCGGTTTGTTCTAGCGTTAAGAGGTGCGATCGCTCGGTTTCAAGCTGTCGCTGCTCGGTAATATCGGCGATCGCCAACAGCAGCATTTGAGTATCGCCCAACTGAAATTTGCACGCATTCAGCCGCATGGTTTTCTGCCCAATCTGATCAAAATTATGGGTAATTTCAAAATCATGGAGATTGACATCGTTTGCCAGCACATCCTCTAACAACAATCGCAGTTCGGGCAAATTCCACTGTCCATTGCCCAAGTCAAACAGTAACGTCTGCTGGGTTTCGGGCAGCGCAACTTGAAACGTTTGATAAAATGCACGGTTGGCGGTGTTCACTCGCAGTTGAGTATCTAGCACAATCAACGGCACTTGCACCGTTTCCACGATCGCCTCCGCATAGTTTCGCGCAGTTTCTAAGGCAGCGGCTCCTCGCTTTAAACCGTCAATATCGAGCAGCACTATCACGACCCCATCAATCTGATTTTCCAAGGTGCGATACGGACGAATCCGCAGCGTATACCAATGCCCTGATTGGGTTTGCACCTCTAGCTCTTTCACTGCCAGCGTTTCCAACACTTCTAACAGCAGTGATTCTAGATTTGGAAGATTGAGGTTTGTGCGAATATCGCTAAGGGGTCGTCCAGCATCTCCCGGAATCAGGTTAAACATCTGCTGCGCCATGGGGGTAAATCGGCGAATATGCAGATCATTTGCCAACATCAATATGGGAATGTTGATACTGGCAAGCAAATTTGTCAAATCATTGTTTGCTTGATACAGCTCTGAATTGCGGGTGCAAAGTTCTTCGTTAGTCGTATTCAGTTCTTCGTTGGTTGCCTGAATTTCCTCCTTGGCAGTTTCTAGCTCTTCATTGGTGCTTTGCAACTCTTCATTGCTCGACAAAATTTCTTCATTGGCAACCTTCAAATTTTGATTCACATAGTCTTGCTCTTGAACTAGGGTTTGCAGATATTCTTGAGTCGCGATCTGCTCCCTTGTAATTGCCGTGAGTGCCTGTCTTAGCCGAACTATCTCTTGCTCTGGATCTTCTGGATCGGGGGCAAGTAGCGTGGCGCTGTTTTCCTCAGTGGCAATGGTTTCAAACAAAATCAAAAAATACAACTCTTCAACGACAGAGGGCTTGAATGGAATGACCTGGAGCGTGACGATGGTTGAAACCAAGTTCATCTCTAACGGGATGCCCTCTTTCCTCACGGTCACGTTTTGCTGCTGGGCTTGATGAATCGCTGCCCGTAGGTCTGCTAGCAATCCCTCACGCACGATTTTGAGCAAATTGAGGCTGGCTTTTCCGGGGGCAAACTGAAGATAAGGGTTGGTGTCGCCGCGCAGTTGCAAAATCTCTAGCTTGTCGTTGATCACAACCCCCACCGGTGCATAGTGAGCGGCAATGAGTTGATCGGCTTCTTTTTGCAGATCAAACACATCCGATGACACTTGTACTAAGGGTTGGTGGTCTTCCACTTTAACAATAGGATAGCTGCTGGTGATGAAGGAAAAACGAGGACGGATAGAGTTAAGCTTTTTGGTGTAAATTTTATACTTCTGATCCACCAACTCAAATAAATCCGAAAATTTTCCGGTGCTTTCTGAGGTGCCCAACATCAAGAAACCAGAGGGTTTGAGGCTGTAGTGAAAGATGGGCATTAACCGTTTTTGCAGGGTTTCACCCATGTAAATCAACACGTTGCGGCAAGTGATCAAATCCAGGTTGGAAAACGGCGGATCGCTGCTTAAATCTTGACGGGCAAACACGCAGAGTTCCCGGACAGCCTTACAAATTTGGTAAGTGCCGTTTTCTAGAGGAATGAAGAAGGCGCTGCGGCGATCGCGGGACACTTCCACCATTTGACTGGCTGCATAGATGCCCGTTCGGGCTTTATAGATCGCCGCATTGCTAATATCCGTGGCGAATATCTGAATCGATGGATGAATCGCTTTAGCTCTGAGAAATTCCAACAAACAAATAGCGATGGAATACACTTCTTCCCCTGTGGAGCAACCCGCCACCCAAATCCGGATGGGATCGGCTGAGCTATTTTGCGCTGAGTTGTTTTGCACAATTTGAGGAAACACTTGCTGGGTCAACAGGTCAAAGGCTTCTGAGTCGCGGAAGAAACTGGTCACATGAATCAAAATTTCTTCATAGAGCGCTTTCACTTCTGGCGGATGAGTTTGCAAATATTGAACGTAGTCATCCAGTTGATCCATTTTATAGAGCAGCATCCGTCGCTCAATTCGGCGATCGAGAGTGGTGCGTTTATAGAGTGAAAAATCGACTCCAGAAATCGATCGCAACAGTGAAAAGAGCGTAAAAAGGGGATTGAGGCTAGTGGGGCTAGCAGGGGCACCCGTTACCGATATCGACTGCGCGATGAAGGGATGGCGGCTGAGCTTGGCAATTTCTTCAGCGATTTGTTGCGGCGGCAAGACAAAATCGACGTTGCCCGTTGCCACAGCGGTGTTTGGCATACTCTCAAACCGGGCGCTATCCTCGCATTGGGCAAACGTGATTCCGCCTGCTTCCTTTATTGCCGTTAAGCCACGAGATCCATCGCCATCGCCACCCGATAGAATAACAGCGATCGCTTTGTGTCCGCGATCGGCTGCCAAAGAGTTAAATAGGGCATCTCCGGGTAAATAACCATGACCAAACACCTTCTCACGAGGGGCAAGTTGGAGCCTTCCATCCACTAAGGTCATCGAAGTATTGGGCGGAATCACATAGATATGGTTTGGCTCCACCATCACGCCATCTTCCACCTCATTCACAGGCATTTGGGTTGCCCGTCCTAAGATTTCAGACAGCATACTTTTATGATTTGGGGCGAGGTGCTGCACCAACACAAACCCCATGCCTGTATCTGTGGGCAGATGGCTTAATAGCTGTGTGAATGCTTCAAGCCCACCCGCCGAAGCCGCAATGCCCACAATCGGAAACCCAGCCTCAGCAGGGTTTTGCGCCGCCTCATTGCTTTCTTCAGCCATAGGTTCGGGGGGGGGGGGGGGGGGGGGGGGTGTCAGCATTCATACACACTAGTTGGAGACTCTGAAAGGACTGACTCTAAGGCTATTTCTTTAAATTAGCACC
>NZ_JBFPDP010000066.1:0-22710 GCF_040830845.1 Sivoneniella epilithica UHCC 1019 | reverse complement strand
CTGGCAATTTTACACCCTTCTCGATGCCTTGAATCCCTTATCCCTTCCTATCTGGATAGTTTTTCAGGGACAACTAACTAGCATCGGAATCCTGAACATTCTAGATAAGCTTGTAGCAACCTCTTGAGCGTTGGTATAGGCTTGAGCAACAGCCTTTACTAAGTTGATGGTGGATGCCGATACTCGGCGAAAGTTTTCTACAACCATTGCGCCCTTCGTAGCTTGTTGTGCTAGCTTTTGAGCCTCATCTACCCACCGTTGAGAAACCTCGGTAATTGTGAAGAAGCCAGTTGGATCGGTTCCTGTTACAGGATTGTTATCCCCATAAGTGTATTTATGAAGAGTCAATGGTTCATCCAGCTTACCTTCATAAGTGTCTCGTCGAGTAAATCTTCCTGTCTCAGTATCGTAATATCGCTGTCTTAGATAGTAGTCACCCAAATTCGAGTCAAACTGCTCCCCAGCAAACAGGTACTTGTTGTCTATATCCCCTGATTCGCCTATGGTTTTGCCAAAAGCATCATAACGGTAGTGTAGATGTGAAAATTAGTAAATTGGAGGGGCGATCGCATTAAGGTAAGAAGCAATGAAACCCTGCTTACGCCTTGGAGAATCGTCATGAAAACCCTAAATTCACCCTCAGAAGCCCCATCCCAAACGATCTCATCCTTTGTGTTCGATCTGCAACCGATGGTGATTGTACAGAACAATCAAGACCTGATTGAACTGTGGCTGCACGGCAAGAGCAAAAACACCTGCGACGGCTACCGTCGTGACATCAAGTATTTTCTAGCATTCGTGGAGCATAAATCTCTGCAAACCCTTACCCTCAATGATGTACAAGCCTTTGCCAATGCTCTAATCGCCCAAGGGTACGCCCCTGCCACCCAGCGACGCAGATTGTGTGCCATTAAATCCCTGATCACCTTTGGACACGACTTAGGCGTATTCACCCGCAACGTGGGTAAACCTGTGAAACTGCCCAAAACGAAACTGACGATCGCCGAACGGATTTTGAGCGAACAGCAAGTCCTTAGCATCCTTTCTCACACATCCAAAGCCCGTGATTATGCTCTACTGCGATTGTTATATGCCACCGGAGCGCGAGTGTCCGAAATCATTTCACTGCGCTGGCGGGATTTACAAGACTCCAACTTTGGTCGAGGACAAGTAACGTTGTTTGGCAAGGGACAAAAGACGCGCACCGTTGTTTTCAGCGCAGCGACCTGGCAGATTGTCAGAGATTTACGGGAAAGCGTAGACCCAGATGAATTTGTATTCAAGAGCCGGAGCGGAAAGATGCTGGATCGCAGCCAGGTACAACGAATTCTCAAAAGTTCCTGTGCTCACGCAGAGGTGGTTGCCAAGGTGTCACCTCATTGGTTTCGACATTCCCATGCGTCCCATGCGTTGGAGCGAGGCACCCCGATCAATCTGGTGCAAGTGACATTAGGACATGCCAGTATTGCCACTATCGGCATCTATCTCCATGTCCGCCCTCAAGACTCCAGTGCCTTATACCTAGCAGTATGAGATCTATGGTTGAACTTGATTTTGATGGTTTCACCCAACAAAGCTGATTTAATTTATTGGGGTATTGATATCCACACGCCCGATAAATCATAAAACGATCCTCGCTGCTCGAAGACAAACTGGTCACCTAGCAACAAAGTCAACCAAAGTTGAATCAATGGTATCCCCATCGACTGCTGAAGCTGAATCAGAGGAATCGTTGAAACTTGATACTCTCTCATCCACCGAGCGATCGCCTCTGCCCACGCTGACACATCTTCATCATGAGCTAACGCCAACGCTTGGTTGAAGATTTCTACTTCCGTTAACTCTGGCTCCTGACTCATCTGCTCATCCAGCACTTGTAGCACTGCGGCTTGATCCAACTCCCCAACTACTGAATCTCCCTCTGCAATCTCTTGTCGCTCCGAGTGCTTTCTGGGTAACGTTGCCAGAGGTTCGATAAACTGCTCAAAATCCACCTCCATCGTTTGGCGGACATAGCGATCGAACGCATCGGATGGCAGCATCACGCCTCGCTCGACGACGGCTTCCAACTCCTCAAAGGTTAAGTCGGCAAACTGAGTAAACTGCAACACAACCTGTGAGATTCCCTCAGATGCTACCTCTAATGCTTGGACAGGAAGCAGGTTACTCTGTTGTAAACTGGTTTCTAACTCCCGCCACAGTGGATCAAGGTCTAACGTGATTTCAGGCTCTTGCTCCTCCTCGATCATCGGCTCTGAATCCAGCAACAACGGTAAACACGACTCTAGTGGCAGTTGCACCTGTCGGGCAAACCAGCGAATCTGGTAGCGCAATTCCAGTAAAGCGAGCACTTGACCCAAATAGGCATGAATCTGAGACGGCAGCAGCCCACGACAGTCGAGCAATGGCGTGCCGCTCTCTGGCGTTGACCCTCTCCACACTTCAGTCTTGATCGCCATCACAGCAGCCATCTCCGGTGGACGATAAACCTTTAGCACTGCTGAGTAGCAATCGGTGACACCGGGCAAGTCAACCTGAATCTCTGGGTAACGCAGCGATCGCTGCTTTAAGCGCTCTGGCTCCTGCCACGATCGCGGCAACTGGTGCATGACACCCGCAAATTTAGTAATGCTGTATTTCTGTTCTAGATTAACCAGCATAGCTTCAATACAGGCATAAATTTGTTTGGGTAATAGTCCTGCACAGTAAACGGGTTGAACCACCGCCAGCTTGGTTTTCCCATGCCGCACGATCGCCGCAATCCCATCAATCGGGGCATTGTAGCGAGGCTCTCGATAGACAATCAACTGAGCAGTAACTTGAGTTTCAACAGGATTAGCATCAACCCCCACTTTTGTCTCATGCCACTTTTGTTTGCGGGTTTGATTACGCTGATGGTGGTGACGCGCATAAGACCGCCGACTGCGACACACCTCGCTCACATAGCACCCATCGCCCGTTGCCCCATGCAGCGATCGCACCTCTGCCATTAAGAGCAAGGCACAGCGGACGCACTTGTCGGGGATTTTCTTGGGCGATCGGGCGGCTGATACCGTCCGTGAATTGTTTTTGCTGCGATCGGGCGGTTGAGCCATCAGGTCAAAGGGATTAGGGGCAAGCATTTCCTAAGTCACTCTTTACTTGAGTCACAGGGTTTAATTCAATCGAGAGTACGCAGCGCTTGGGCTTGGGACTCTGACAGATTCAATATCTGAGCCACTTGCTCCAGTTCCATCCCGGTTGCTAGCAGATTTTGAGCGGCTTGCAGCACCTGAGTTTGAACTTGTTCAAATTGCTGCTGGGCTTGTTCTTTTGCCTGCTGTTCCTGTTCAGTATCCGTCAGCAACCAGTTGCCCTGCTTATCACACCAGCGCAACCAGGCAGCGGTCACTCCTTCAAACGCCCCTTGCCAGATGCCCAAGCCGATCTCCAAATCCGTCAGCCATACTAGCGGCGCTTCTGGGTTAAGCGGTTGCTCCTGATACTGTCTACCCTCCAGCTTGAAATAGCGTAAGCGTTGGGTGAAGCGGCTGTAAACAAAGTAATATGGAACCCGCAACTGGGTTTCATACACCTCGAATTTTCCGGGTGGTTTTGCCCGCGTTGGCTGATTATCCCCGCTTAAAACGACAGCGCTAGCAACGGGATTGGTTGATTCACCCTCAGAATCCTCAGCCGTTTCATCATAGAAGCGCCCCAAATCCTCCGCTTCCGTACCTGGTGACAAAAATTCAACCACCACAGTAGGCGGATTGCCCTCCTGCCAGATTACGTAGCTGCGGCGCAAATCCCGCTGCTCGTATAAGCGAGGAATATCCACCACTAGAAACCAATCCGGGCGCTTATGCCACAGCGGATGCCGCACATTGTAGTAAAGGTTCAGGTCGGAAGCCGTAAAGCAATTCTCCCGACTGTAACCCGATAGACTGAGAGTGCGGCTCAGGAGTTGGGGTTGGAGGTCATGAAATTCATCGGGCAAACCAGGTTCCTCCAGGTATTCACTGGGCAAATCATACATGGTCGGCAAGATGTCTTTGGGCGATCGCGGTGGATCATCCTGCTCAATGTGAATGACCGTATCAGTCGCCATCAGCTTGCGAGTTATCGGAACCATAGTCACCTCGACCTAGTGAGTTCTCAGCCTCAATTCTACCGCCCTTTACAAGTCTGCGCTCATCCACTCCCACTGATTTCGTCTTACATTTATGTATTCCAGATAATGGTTATTATCTGGAATATGAAACCAGCGCGAATTTTAAACTCCCTCCCATCAATGTGCCTTGACTCATAAGTTGACCAATTGGACAGGTATTGCCTACAAAAACGATTGGACAACTTATGCATACCGTCGAGATCGCCCAAAGAATCAGCATTGAATCAGGGCAAACGCATACTGGGGTTCTTTGCATAACCCCTCGAAAAAGTATATTCCACAACGAGATATATGAGTCTTACATTAAGAAGGCTCTCAGCCCTTGTCTCTAACTTAAGCAAATCCTGCATCGTCGAGAAACGCTATATCAAGTATTCCAGCGTTTCATAAACAGGACTTACGCAAAAGTCATTAGAACCGATGGATGCTTGAGTTGGGCAATCAAGTAATCCGAGAGCATTCCATACTTGATCTGATAAACCGTTTTGCCTGTCTGATAAGCGATCGCCTTCAGGCGACTCCAAACGAGTAACGCACAGGCAATATGATTACGCTGAATGCGCGCTTTGCGACATTGACAAGCCTCTACTCCAGTTAACTGTTTCAACTCGCGGTGAAACTCCTCAATCTTCCAACGAATGCCACACTCATCTTGTACCGCATCCGTAGAAGCTTGAGTTAAGTCGTTAGTGACGACAAACTCCGCCGGAGTTGGTAGAAACAGTGACCCGGAACAGTTTCACCTTTTTGTCTTTAGGAAATCCCCGAAGTTTGATCAGCTTGCCTTGCTCTAACTCCTGGGCACTCCAAACCAGTTCATCCACCCGTTGATAGGACATCGTGCCGCTACTATCATCCACGCGTCGATTCGTTTTGAGCGGACAGTAGTACACTTTCCCCAGTTGGTCAACCTGTGCCATTAATTTTTGAGTCGCATACCAGCTATCCATTGAGCATCTGGGCAACATGGTCAAGCTTGCTTTGTCCATCTCCATCAGGGTCGTAAAGGCGATAGTCAATCACCCAAAACTGCCCGGTTTCTCCATTGACATACACGCAGCTAATTAACCCGATGCCTCGAATGACTCGGTGTTCGTTGCCGCTGTATTGCCGCCTTGTCAGTTCAATCGATGCCGAATAGCGTTTGTCCAATACCGTATCGTCGAACAGCACATAAGCTTTCTCATGCGGTTGTAGCAATAGTTTTACGGTATCCCACAACAGGCGCGGAGTCAGTTTCTCACCTCGCAGATAGCGGTTGATCCGGTCATGGCTAATCCCCTCAAGATGGTCAGCCAAGTTGGTCACCGTGTAGTTGATCGGGCTGCTCAGCAGATATTGGCAGTAGTCAAGTTTAGTAAAACTCATGCCTCTAGTTTTAAGGATTGTCTTATTTTGCCTCATCCTCTCCCTGCGTAAGTCCTGTCAATGTCAAATGAGTTGAAGGGAACTGTTTCCCCTCAGCAGAATTGCCTTAAAGTCATCCTCGAAGCGTCGAACAAGCGCTAGAAATAGTGAGTTGGTTAGGCTTTAGACAAGAATCAGGCATAAATCTCAGAGGCGATAGACAGACCTATAGCAGAATACCCATTCAGGTTAAAAGCGTTTCCCAAAGCTGCGATGCTTCTAAGCCCTAAAGCAAACCTTCCCTCTAGAGCGATGACAATTTCTTCCAGGCTTGAATCATTTGCCGCAACGCTAGCGGAAGGTTTTTCGTCTCTAAATCAATATATTGAACTGTGCCTTCCTTTGCTTGCAGAAGGGTGGTGGGATAGTCTGCATACGCAGCGCTACTGAGATATCTCAAGTCGTTAAAATTTCGGAACCGTCTTGCTTCAAGCACCTGCTGAAACTGCTTCAATTGTTGCGGAGAGAGTCGCTTTACCACAACAGGACGGGAGCGGATATTGGGGGCGCTAATCAATTGGGTCATAACACCATCGTTGGTTAACGTGACTTGCATGACCCTGCCGGCTAGATCGCCGCTTACGATCGACCGAAAAACAACGTTGGCTTCAAGCATCGGTTGGTTCTGTTCTGGCATAAATGAAGGCACTAATTTGCCGAGACTGCCGCTTGCCGTTGCATTTTGAGCAATCCGGTTTGCCGCTTCATCCAGGTGATAGACCCAACTGCGATCGCCGCCCGTCACAATCACTTGCCACCCAGAAAGCGCAATTTTGGTACAAGCTTGCCCCGGCTTAAAAATGCCTAGACAGCCATCCCAAGTCGCTGATTGAACCGCTGCAATACGCAAGCGGCTGGCTGGCACTCGCACTTGTCTGGCAACCGTTTGCAGCAAACGCTGACTGACATTGGTCGGCAAAGTGGCGACAGAGGGCTGCGGTTCTAAGCGGATTGCATTGGCGGTTTCGTCTGTGCGATAAAACCAATTTTGCTGCCCATTGGTCACTTCAACCCGCCAACCTTTGACCATCGCTTGCAAACAAATTTCAGCGGCACCTCCCAGCCCCAAACACCCATCTGACCAGGTTTGCCGCGTAAAACTGACAATTTTGACATCCCTTAATGGCACATTAAGCTGCGGCGATGCTGATCGGCGTACTTTTTGTGCAACCGATTGCGGCAAAACGTCCGTTTGCGCCACCACTAACTTTGATAAAGGCGCAACCTTTTGAGGCAGTAAGGCAGTGAGTCCAGCTTGCTCTGAGACCCCCGCACTGATCAGTAGAATCAGTCCAGTCAGGACAATCATGGGAAGTGGACGTGGGAATTTGGGGTTTCTCTGTAACGTGTTTGTCATGATCCGAATGTTGTGAACGGTGTGGATGATGCTTCTAACTTAAGCAGTAGATTTAAAGGTTGTGGTCGCCGTTTCTAATTTTGGTACAGCAATGAAGCATACAGGGGGTAAGCCGACACACGGGCAAAAAAGTGTAAGATAGTGGAAACCCTGAGTTAGATTGGGTTTTATGGAATTTATTAAAGTTAGGCTCAGAATAATTGCGAGGGACGCAACAGGTCAACGCAATGAGACAGTGCTATTCCGTTTTCTCTGCTGGTGTACAGTGACTTTTTATTTGTCGCAGAGACATTAATGTCGCTAAAGCAATAAAGCTAGAGCAGGCGGCTTTCAAGTGGGACAGCTATCTGCCAATTCTGATGACCTGATGACTTGGTCACTCAGCAGATTTTTTCTGGCAGACTCTAGCAGAACGAGTTTCCTGCACGACACGAACTTTTCTTGATGTCATTTATTTTGTGGCACTGTATATTTGTGCAGCCACTAGCTGCACAATCTGCTCATCCATATAAGCCTGGGCAAAAGCCCGCATGTACTTGAGATTGCGCGAGGAAAACCCCTTGATGTCAGGAAATTCCCACTTCAGATCTTTTGCCAACTGAGCAATAATTTTTGTACCCCACCCCTGATGCTGCCGAGTCAAAATCTCTTTACCAATTTGCCAATGCAGCAAAGTTAGTTCTTTATTATATTTTTCTCACCAGCTTCGCTCCGTGCCCATCTCAGTTACATCCGCCTCAATGAAACAATCTTCTAAATCTGCTTGACAGTGCATTTCGTCCAGTAGATTCTTAACTTGCTTATTGAGGTCTTGATCGTTTTAATGGGCGATCGTCAATTCATACTCCCAACTGTCTTTGTGCTGCTTTTGCATCCCATAGCGAGACAGACACACTCGTTCGATCGTCTCCCTCACTTTGCTTTTGCGCCGCACAAACTTGTTGTTATTCTCAACTCTGAGCCAAAGATGCACCTGTATTGTTTTAGGGGTTGGCGCTGGCTTCCCTTTTAGAGCTGATGTAGCGATAGAACGTGGGACGACTAATTTTCGGGTGCTCACAGATTGAAGTCACCGTTCGGCTAGGATCGCTGGCGAGCGATCGCCCGATAGCAATTTGCTCTGGCGTTAACTTTTGTCGCCGTCCCCCAGTTCGCCCTCTGGCTCTCGCTGCCTGCAATCCCGCTTGCGTTCGCTCTCGAATCAAATTGCGCTCAAATTCCGCCAACGCTCCAAATACATGGAAGATTAGCTTGCCCTCGCTGGTCATGGTGTCAATACTCTCTTGTAGCGACCGAACCCCAATTTGTCGACGCTCCAAATCCTCTACCAGCGCAATCCAATCTTTGAGCGATCGCCCTAAGCGATCGAGCCGCCACACGCCAGAGTGTCTTCTGATCTCACATAATCGAGTGCTTGCTGCAAACTAGGGCGATCGGCTTTCACCCCACTCATCTTGTCGGAAAAGATTTTGTCGCACCCAGCCACTTGCAACGCATCATGTTGCTGTGCCAGGTTCTGGTCATCCGTTGAAACCCGTTCATACCCGATCAGCATGGTCAGAAGTTCTAATGTACTGCAACTGTATCAGAACTCGTCAAACCTGCCCAATTTTGATATATAGATTGATTGGCAAGCTATTTTACAGGATTGGCAAGCTGAAACGCTACTTTGCCCTAACCAACCCCAACCGTAAAACAAAGGGTGGTTTGATTAACATCTGACATTTGCGGTCTTGAGTAACCTTTACAAGGTCGCACATCGAGATTACAACTCAAACGGATGCCAGTTTGATTGCAGAATGACTACGCCACTGTCTGAGAGGGTCAAAACTCGCCAGCGCAGGGATTTTCCAGGACTTTTTTGAAGCAAGGGAGGTGCTGTGTAACTAGTGGTTTCACGGTTTAGCACGGCTGATAGGATCGGAGTTTCATTCTCTTGCTCCCGAATTTCGAGTTTATAGGCTCTAGCGCTAGGGATGCTTTGCCAGCGAAAGGTGATGGGTTGAGTGGAGGTCAGTTGAGCATTTGGAGCGGGCTGAAGCAATGCCAGAGTTGGCATCACCGTTGATGGTGAGATCGCGGGCTTGGCACCGGGGCTAACAAAGTAGCGCAGCACAGGCATCGGGAATCCTGCAACTCCACCACTATTAACTGTGCCCGCCCCGGTAAACGAGTTGCCCTCGCGATCGCTGGTAGCTTCAATTCGCAGCAAAATCAGATGCAAGCCTGTGGTGTTTTTCGGTAGTTTCGCCGGATCGGGTCCTGGTAAAGTAACTTGACCTGTCGGCGGTAAGAAGCGATCGAAGGATTCAACCAGGGTATAGCGACGTTGCAGTCCCCGCTGCTCGATCGGAAGCGTAGCTTCGGTCAACAAGTCCTGCCGTGAGGGTAGGGTATCACCCGGTAAAACTACTTCCCAGCGTCCCTTCAATCGCCCTGTGCCGTTGAAACGAATATCGGCTTGTAGCGTAGGCGGTTCCTGTCCTTGAGCGACAACCTGAACGACTCGATTGGCTGGAGTTTTGGTCTCGGCGTTGCCAACAAACTCCAATCGCACATTCGTCAGTGCCAAGGGAACCCGCGCCCCGCCTCCGGCTAACCGACAAGTCACCGCCACAAACTCATCCGGTTCTCCAGTTCTGCTGATAAATCGCCGCACGTAGAAGAACTCAGAAGAGTTGCCTTGGAGCGCATCTTGATAAGCACGCCGCGCCACAGAAGCTGGAATCGTCATAATATCCGTCAGATTATTGTTAGCGCTGCGAGTTGCCAGGTTACTACGAATCGGTAAGCGCCCAAATACAGTACCCGGTATGCAGGATTGATTGGCGTTGACCGCACCACACCAAAGGGCTTCAGCCGGACGTTGATCATCGAGTCCAAAGAAGGTGAGAAATACAGTGGTGGCACCAAAAGTGCGAACGTTGACCCCGCGCGGGCTAACGGTGACGGACTCCACACTTGTGGGAGCAAAGAATGCTAAGGATATCGCAATCAGAGTAGATAAAGCAAAGAATTTCATGGCTGACTTCTCCTCACAGAAATTGTAGATGATTAAAAACTAATGCTGAAACCTGCATTGATCACTTGAACGGTGGAATCGGTAGATAAGCCAAAAACGTTATCGCGGTTCAGGTTGGACTGCTGGCTGTAGCGAATGAAAGCACTGCCTGGAATGGGAGATCCAGCCCCATTGTTGATAGTGAAACGCCAGGTGAGAATGGCTTCCAATCCGGTTGCCTGAGCGAATTTTTGATTGAGAGAATCGCGATCGCTTGTCGTGTTGTAATTCAGCGCTAACGTCACATTTTTGAGAAACTCCCAACTCAAACCAATGGTGGGACTGGAATTGAATCGGGTAATCCCTTCTTCCTTACTCTCGGCACTGGCGAAGTTATAGCCTAGAGTCAATTGAAACCGGGATGTAGGTTGCCAACTTAAGGAGAGTTGATGATTCAGATTGAAAAAATCTGCCTGCTCACGGCTGAGTTGGCGGTTGTCTTGAACGGAACTGGAGAACTGATAGCCAAAACTCAACTCATCGAATGCCCATTGAATGCCTGCTTGATGCTGTTGATTGATCTGATTCGGAATTTCGGTGGGGTCAAATGCGGAGAGGTCAGGAATGGGAACGTTCGCTCCAAATTGCTGGACTCGTTGGTAGGAGTAGGTCAATGTGGGCAAAAAGCGGCTCGGTGAACCAAGCACGGTTTGCAGGGGCAGATTCACATTCAAGGAGGTGTTGCGAGTTTTGGTTTTCAGTACCGTCGGTACGTTTGCCAAATTATCTTCTAACCACTCTTGCTGAAGCTGGATTGTAGCCCCGGCAATACTCGCGTTTAAGCCCATCAGAGTTCGCCGTTGGTCAGCGGTGACGGTTGCTCCCAGAGTTTGAAACTGTGGATCAACCTGTTCGTGACGAGCGTTGAGCGTAAGAGAGAAGGTACGAGTATTGTCTAACTTGACCTCCTTCAACAGGTCGTAGCTGATGTCGGCATAGAACGCTGTTTTTGTGACGGGCTTCACGGGCACCACAACGATTTCCTGCACCCCGTTTACAACATCGGTCAGTTCTTCGGGAATGGGTTCCTCGACAAACTCTTCCTCGATAATCGGTGGGTCAACAATGGGTTCATCAATGATTGGCGCGTCAAGCGGCGGCTCAACAAGCGGTGCTTCGACAAGAGGCTCTTCTAAAGTCGGTTCTTCTAAAATCGGTGGCTCTTCGATAAACTCCTCTGCTAAGATCTCTTCGGCTCCACTGCTGGTATCGACCAATTGGCGATCGGGTGGATTGGTGAAGGTGCTGCGGGCGTAGCCGACATCGATTCGTAACCGTCCAGAGTTGTCGGTGCCAAACAATCGGAAGCCAACGCCACGACTCTTTTCCGCATCGACCACGCCCCCTTCGTTAAAGTTATTCTCGGCTGGGCGTTTGCCATCCATCACCGTTGCTTCTAAGCGGATGCCGCCGAAATCATTTTTGACGAGTTGATAACCCACAGTGGCAGCGACCATGTTATTCGTGTTGAAGTTGTCCAGTCCTGTAAAATTGTCAAAACCAACGATACTGCTGGCGTTCATGCTGTTGATGGAAATATCGAGGCGATCGCTAAAATTCACCTTAAATGTCATCCCGCGACTACAGACACTACTCATCAAGAAGGGATGATTGCCATAACATAGGTGACCCATTGAAAACTGTACGGGACCCCATTTTGCCTCAATTTGATACTCACTCAAATCAAACTTGGGAGCGGCTTCGCCCAATTCTCCAAATCGCAGCGCTTCCGGTTGAAAGGTGACACCCAACAGGCTGAATCGGCTCTGAACACTGAAGGTGCCGCTAGTGATTTCAGCTTCAAACCCAGTTTCAACGGTGGTATCGGTAAAGGTCGGGCGTTCAGAGGCTTCTGTAGTGCCCGATCGCTGATCCATAAACTGAGACTTCACATTGATATTCATCCGAGGTTTGAAGGTCGTGGTGAAGTCGGCGGCAATTGGATCAGGCTTGGCGTGAAGCGGGTCTAGTTTAGGCGCTGATTTACGTTGCAGCGGTTGGGGCTGAAACGAGTTGCTGAGATCAGCCGCAGACCTACTGGGTTTAGCTTGAATCAGTTGAGTTGGCTTTTGGGGCTGTTCTTCAGCGGCTTGAGAAGAGGGTGCTGATTCTGATTGAGTTGGGGTTGTTTCGGCTACATCTGGTTTTTTAGACTCGGATGGTGCTAATCCTGCCTGTTCGGTTGATTGAGATGGATCAGTGGGTTTATCAGTGGACTTCTGTTCAGGCAGTGATGGTTTCGCTGCGCTAGATTGCGCTTGTGTTGGTTGTGTAGATGTTGGTTGATCTAACTTGCTTGATTGTGGTTGACTGACGACTTTAAGCGGTAGTTGAGCAATTTCTTGCCACTCATTGCCTTTCACCAGGTAGATAATTACTTTGGTTTCTCCGGGTGGAAGCGGGAAAAGACTCGGCTGATAAATGAATTCTGTGCCAACCGAACGAAATTGAGAGGTGACATCGGTACGCCCGATAAAAAATGCTAGTTTACCTTCGGCTGGAGTTGGGAGGCGATCCAGCTTTAATCGAAGTTCACTCGTGGGTTGAATGACTGTCCTTTCACTAAAATTCGACTGCTGAATTTTGACTTGTGCCACTGCCAGTTGTGCGAACAAACAAGCTAGAGGAGCTACTATTAGGCTAATTCCTACTCGTGTTAATGGTGTCATTAAGCAACTCCCAAGCTAGCAAAATTTGCAGCAAAACCTGTCAGCGATCGCACTAATCAATCGCGGTGGAATCAACTATTGGACAAACTATTAAATGCTCTCTAGGTCATTGATCATGGATGTCAAATGACCGATGATAGACAACGAATTTGAACCGATTATTTGACACTGGCAACTTCAACTGAATAGTTGGCTTTGCGTCTGGGAATACCGTCGTTAATCTCAACGATGTAAGCTCCAGGCTGAAGGGGCACGATCGCTGATTTTCTGACAGACTCATAGATAATGGGTGGTTCACCTGCCGTAATCCGGCGATCGCGGTTTTTGTCTACCCAGACACGCAATTGAGTGGTCGGTTGGTCACTATCAAGGGAAAAGGCTACTGTTTGCGGCTTCATTACCACCACTTGATATAGGTCAACTGGATCAACATCCTGATCTAGAAAACCACCCACTACACCGCTGAGAGATAAATTGCTACCGATATTTAGCTGTCCTGCTGGTTGAGCGATGACATCGTTGAATTCTTGCTCCAGAATCTTATGTTTCGCTGCATTTGCCGGAATGACATAGTACAGCGCAGTTAAAGCCGATACAATCATTAGGCTGGGAGTCATTTGACGTTTCATAGTGAGTCATCTCCTTCATCAAGTTGTGCAGGTGAATCATGTTCGTTATTGCGGATGGCGAAACATTGGAAACAGGGGCGGTGATGTACCTGCTTGAATAGTGCCAAGCAATTCAAATCCATGCCGTTCATAGAATGGAATATTGCTGGGTTTTGAGGATTCAAGATAAGCGGGCAGGTAGGCGCGATCGCACTGCGTCAGTACATGCTGCATCAAAGCGGAACCATATCCCTTGCCCTGTTGAGTCGGTTCTACTCCCAGGATCGATAAATACCAATGGGGCTGAGTGGGGTGATAGTGACCCATCTGTTCAAGGATAGTAAACAGAGCGGCTTGCTCTTGATTAGCCACGCTGTTCTGGAACAGTGCAACCAGTGGATCGATGTCTGGTTCGACTCCCGGTGGAAACCAAAGCGCTGCACCCATGTAGCCATCAATGTAGTAAGCCGTATTGTGCTCAAAAGCTTTACCACCAAAGGTTCTGATAAACTGTGGAAAATGGGTCAGGTATTGATGAGGTTCAGGATACATCCATCGCATCATCGGATCGGTGCAAAACGTCAACACTTGCATAGCAATGACGTTGGCTTCATCGGATGATATGACCGTTTTAATCGTCGCCGTTATTGGCTCTAAATTACTCGCAGATGCTGTGTCTAGAGTCTTTGTATACATGATTAGTTCCTTCTTGATAGATAATCCAAGTTATTAACCCGGCAGTGTTTGTTCTGTATACTTTAAAAGTCCATTGTGATTGCGTAGGGTGTGTTCGCTATTTTTGAACACACCCTGTAGAGTAGGGCGGAAATTAATCCTAGTGTTACTCGATGACGGGTTGTCCGTTTGCTGGCACCGCTGTAATGGTTAGGTTGTAGGTGACTGTTCCAGATAGTCCAGCACCACCCGAATCCATGATGCGAATGAAGCCATATTTCGACTTCATATTGTTGAAGTTAACTTCTTCAGTTTGCTTCCCTTCCTTGATCGAGATTTTTTTGGTGTCTCCGCCTGCCAATTTGCCGTCTGGGTTGCTGTCTTGCAAAACTTCCAGGTCAATATCTCCGCTGACCGTCAACACAGCTTTGACATTTTGCCCCGGCGAGATTTCAAACCGGAACACATCTTCGTCTTGGCTCCCTGTAATTTGTCCAGAAACCCGAACTGGAACAGACGAAACTCGACCGATATCTTGAGGACGGGCGGTTCCATTTAACTCCCGCTCTGGAATGGCTTGAGCGGGTGCAGCGAGAGAAAATGCACTTAGCGCAGAAACAGTAGCAAAACCGATCGCAAACAGTTGACGTTTCATGATTTGTAATCTCCTTGAATTAAGTAATGTAGTCATTGGAACAAGCGATCAACAGGCAACTCAAGCTTTGATTGGGCTGTCAGGTAGCCCAGTATCATTCACTAGTCAAATCCCAGGGGGTTTATCTTCCAAGGCATTCGATTTGAAGCAATCGACTGGGACCTAGTCGGGCACGAACTAATGTGGAGCGGTTATCACATCGGGAACGTTCAGCCGTCCAACCATTCCTTGCCGACGACCCAATTTTTTTGACAGCGCCAATGCAATTTTTGACAATATCACTGCCCTTTTTGCCCTCCTTGTCGGACTGGTCTCCGCCAAAAATAATTCCGATGCCGTCAGCAACACAGATTCCGGCTTTGGCGAAGTCGAACTCCGGTCGCCAAGTGCCTGGATCAAAAATATTGCCAGTGGTTGAATGACACCACCACCGAATGAAGCCACTACCTGTGAGACCACCGCCGCCGGTCTGTACCTTAAAGGGTTTAGACCAGGGGGTTTGTCCACCCGCATCTCTGGTCAGCAACACGGTTCCAGGTGTCATTGGTTGAGCATTGTAGGAAGGAACGATCGCAACCTCTGAACTACACCGATCGGTCATGACTTCTCCAGCAGTAGCAGGCGAGCCGGTGGACAAGATAGAAGTGGACAGGATAGAGAAAGTGGTAGCTAGTAAAACAACACGTTTCATGATTGATAATCTCCTTGAGTTTGTTGAATTTGATTTGGGTGTTGATTGCGTTAGTGGTAATGGCGGCGATCGAGCCATATCCGCACTTCTGCTTCGGAATTAAAAACCACTCTGCAATCTAGAAAGGGGTCATAGATTGTCCAGGAAACATTGCCAAGCCTGTCTTTTGATTGATAAATCTTTAGCTCATCAGCCCTGAGTATTGATTCAACGAAAAACTTTAGCGCTCGAATGATCGATCCAAGTTTTGACATCATGATGATTTCTCCTGAGTATTGGTTAGAAACTTATTCTGCGATTGCTTAGATAACGGCTTTGCCTCAAGTTTTGACTCAATGGCAACTGCAAATTGACTGAGATTAAAGACAAGCGAATCCTGACGAACACGGGGATAGCGTGTCGCGATCGCACAAAGTTTGCACATAGATCTGCCTGGTTTAGTGCTTGCGAATGATGTAGTAGTCGTTCTGAAAATCGTGTGCTAGCTGTTTGATCTCAACCTGCTTAAAGCCTGCTTCAGCTAACATTTCCAGGGCTTTTTCTTTGCCCCACATTGTGCCAAGTCCCATGCCGCCGTATGCCAACGAAACGGTCATGCAGTGCATACAGGAAATGGTGTAGAGCCAGGGAGCGATCGGATGCTCTAAATTGCCGTCTACATTCGTTGCCGCGTGAATATCTTGCATCAGATAAACGCCATCAGAACGCAGGGCATGGCAGATATTTTGCAGCACAATATCGGGTTTTGCCTGGTCATGAATGGCATCGAATGTAGTGATTAAATCATAGCGATCGCGTTCATCCAGCAGCGCTGCATCTTTGACTTCAAACTGAATATTGTTGAGTTTGTGCCGTTGGGCTTCAACCTTGGCAGTGGCGATCGCCTCCCCCGAAAAGTCGTATCCTGTAAATCGGCTGTTGGGAAACGCGCCTGCCAGCTTATTGAGTGTGCCGCCGCTGCCACAACCCACATCTAAAACATCAATGCCATGCTGTAAGGCTTCTGTCAGTTGGGGAATCAGTGGCAATATGTGGTCGAAGAGCGCCGTTACCGTCGTTTGACCACTCTCTTCCGCCATCACCGCATGAAAGCGTTTGAACTCGGAATAAGGAACCCCTCCCCCTTTGTAGAAGCAGTCAACAATGTGTTCTTCCACCGCTCCCAACACGGGAATAAATTGGGTGAAAGATGCCATGTTGTTAGAGGCTGCCGACCTGGTTAGAAAGGCAGCGTGTTCGGGAGGTAGGTTGTAGGTTTGGGCGATCGCGTCGTAATCTACGAAACGACCTGTGACCATTGCGCCAAGCCATTCCCGCACATAGCGTTCATTCAGTCCGGCGGCAGCGGCAATGTGTTGACTGGTCGAGGGCGGCAGTTCTGCCATCGTGTCGAACAGTTCGGTGCGATGCCCGATCGAAGTCATCAGGGCGATCGCGGCATGGTTGAGTATGCCTAGCATTCGTTCGGCAAATGCTTCGGCTTTAGTAGCATCGAGTGTTTGGGTGGTCATAGCTTACTCCTAAGCTAACGAAGTGATTGATGCGGTTCATTTCTTGCATCTGAAACTAAGTTAGCGATTGGGGTGTTCCCAAACCGTTCCGAAAGCGTTCCCAAACCGTTCCGAACTTGAAAAGCTCACACAGAGACGAATTCAAGAACTGAGAACTTGGCAGACTAGACGCGATCACTCAAGTTTTCAACAATGATTCAGAGGCATCCTCCGTAACCTCGATCGCTCCCAAAACTTTGAGCGTGGCTTTCTGTGCTTCAGTAATGCCTGTCACACCCATGATGTTCATGCCTTCATAGGGGCGATCGCTCCTCAAGATGCTCAAACACTTCCCTGTGATCGCATCCCAAAGGCGAATGCTTCCGTCTGAACTGCTGCTGGCAAGTACCTCTCCACTAGGACTCCAAGAGACATACCAGATTCGGCTCTCGTGTCCAGACAGGGTGTATTTACATTCATCCGTCTCCAAATTCCAAAGCTTAATGGTGCAGTCATCGCCGCCAGTAGCTAACCAGTTACCGTCTGGACTCCAGGCGATCGCCCAAATCGTTGCCTGATGACCGATCAGTTCGCGCTCAAATTTGCCCGTTTGGAGATTCCAGAGCCTTACCGTCCGATCAGTACTGCTGGTTGCCAACCAGTTGCCATCAGGACTCCAAGCGATCGCTAATCCCAACAGGCGATCGTCGTGTAAGGTGTTCAAACACTCGCCTGTCTGCACATCCCACAACTTGATCCTCTGATCATCGGCAGCCGTCGCCAAAAGTTTCCCATCTGGACTCCAGACCACCCACCAAATCCAGCTTTGATGCCCTGATAGGACTTTGAGGCATTCGCCCGTTTCGGGATTCCAGATTCTGATTGTTAAATCATTAGTACTACTAGCAGTGGCGAGCAATTGCCCCGTGTAGCTCGGCAGGTTGATTTCAATGGGACTCCAGGCAACCGACCACACCCAACTACGATGACCAGACAAAGTTCTCAGACATTGCCCCGTTTGAGCGTCCCAAAGTTTGATCGTATTATCCGTGCTGCTGCTGGCAAGAATTCTCCTTGCATCTCTTTGACTCAATGAAAATAGGGGAACCGGATTCCATGCCACTGAAAACACCCAACCTTGATGCCCAGTTAAAGTCTTGAGGCATTGTCCAGTATCAACCTCCCAGACTCTGACGGTTTTATCCGTGCTGCTACTGGCTAAGGATTTGCCATCGGGACTCCACACCACTGTCCTAATCCAGTTAGTAAACCCTTTGAGTGTGTGGCGACACTGCCCTGTCTCTGCCTCCCAAAGCCTTACCGTTTGGTCATGGCTGCCACTGGCGAGTGCCTTGCCATCGCTACTCCATCTCACGCTCCAAACTGGTTCTTGATGTCCTTGCAAGGTTTGCAGGCAGTTGCCGTTGATTGGCTCCCAAAGTTTGACTGTGCGATCGCCGCTACAACTCGCCAAGGTTGTGCCATCGGGACTCCATGCCAAGGAATAAATCCAGCTTGTATGCCCTGCTAAACTCCGAATTCGCTGTCCCGTTTGTTGATCCCAAAGCCAAATCAACAAGTCTGAACTCGCGCTGGCGAGAATCTTTCCATCCGGACTCCAGGCAACGCAACGAACCCAGTACCCTTCAACAGGCAATGTTTTGAGGCACTGTCCAGTCTCCACATCCCAGAGTCTCACCGTTTGGTCATCACTGCCACTGGCGAGGGTTTTTCCATTGGGGTTCCACGCTACACTCCAGATCAGGCTTTGATGCCCCTGTAAGGTATGGAGGCAGGCTCCTGTCTCAGCATCCCAAATTTTGATCGTGCGATCGCCGCTACTACTAGCAAACATCCCCCCGTCAGGACTCCAGGTCACACTCCAAACTGCCTTCTGATGCCCTTGAAACAGGTGCAAACATTGCCCCGATTCCACATCCCAAAGTTTAATGGTGCAATCGTCGCTGCTGCTGATCAATCTTGGTTGGTTAGGATGCCAGGCTAAGGATAAGATCCAGCTTCGGTGACCTCTCAATCTCAACAGGGGTTGTTCTAGCCCTGATCTATCAGGACTGTAAAAAATCGTTTGCCACAGGCTGACTGTGCCATTTGTGTCTGCCAGGGCAAGCATTTTATGGTCTGAACTGAAAGCCACTGACAGAATGCCGCCAAAGGTCTGGGTAAACGTAGATTGAATGAACTGAGAGCCAGAAAAATTTACACGGTGTAAGTTGACTGCTGAGAAAACAGCGTGACAAATAGTTAGATTGGAAAAGTTGTAGCCTACCAGATTGATTTGTAAGTGGCAGCAAAGATTAATTAAATTTCCAGCCGCATACTTGGGTGAAAAAGACCCGCTTTGCAGCAGTTGGAGGATCACTTGCAATTGCGCTTCAATCCGTGCTGAGGTTCCAAATACGGTTTGCAATTGCGCTACAATTTTTGCCAAAATCAATCGCTGCTGTGTTTCTCTGATGTACTCTTTAACAGTCGTTTTGAGCAACGCATGGCTACCAAACAGGTTGATATCATGGTTCACTAACTCATTCGCAACCTGCTCCACCACTGAATCAGTGACATATTCCATCACGACCGACTGCTGCATATAGCCGCCTTGTCTACGCTCAATCAAATTCCGCCAGGTCAGTGACTCTAGCGCTTCCAGCAATCTTGCCTGTGGCAGGGAAGGCGCAATATCTTCAGCCAACTCCGAGATCGTTGTCCATTCCCGGTTGATTGCCAGCCAAATCATGATCGTTTTTTCTAGATGCGAGAGGCGCTCAAACTGCTCTTCTAGCAACCGCCGAATCCCGTTAAACAAAATGGTGTTCTGCTGCAAGAACTGCTGGATATCGCCATCAAACACATCTTGAATTGAGCTAGCCACAATTTTGAGTGCCAAAGGATTACAGCCATACTGCTCTGCCAATGTTTGTTTATCTGCTAGAGATCCAAACAATCCCCTCACCTCGATCAGGGCTTGGGCAGTTTGAGACGAGCCGCCCAACTGAAGCGATCGCACTGCCTCCATTCCTTCCAGCGTGGCAATTTCAGACGGCTTCTCGCGACTGGTAAGGATCACGCAACTCTGGTGTGACACCTCACCTATTCCCCTAAATAGCTGACCATAGCTTTCGTAGCCTGGACGGTATTGTCCGGCTCGATCGCCCTCTCGAAAGATCGTTTCCACATTATCAAGGACGACTAAGCAACGGTGTGTTCTCAACCAATACATCAATCGTCCTACCTCTGCTTTGATATCCTGCTGTTGGGATAAAAACGAAATGAGGTCGGATAAGAGCATTTCGAGTGGGGGGGCATTGCGGAGCGATCGCCAAATAACGAACTCAAACTCAGTTTGGACTGCTTGCGCCAACTTAACGGCTAGTGCTGTTTTGCCAATGCCGCCCATACCTAAAAGTAAAACTAAACGACACCGATCAGTCACCACTCGTTGTTGCAGCGTTGATAATTCAGCTTCACGACCGTAGAAAATTGAGACATCGATCGCTTCGCCCCAATCTTGACGCAGCACGGGAGGAGCGAGACGGGAGCGATCAACAGGCAGAGGTTGATCGTCCTCATTTAAAATCCGTTGGTAGAAATCATGAGTGGTAGCACTGGGATCAACCCCTAATTCCTCGCGCAGCAGCGTCATGCAACGGTGGTAAACCTGAAGGGCATTGGCGCGATCGCCGCTCAGGTTGTATAGCCGCATCACAGTACAGTAGGTAGATTCGTTCAGGGGGTCAACTTGCAAAAGCTGCTGAGCATAGCCCAGCGCAGCCCGATACGCGCGCTGTTCTTCCAACAGATCAATTAATTGCTCCAAGGCTCTGACTCGCATCTGCTGAAACCGCTCGCGTTCGGGGATAATCCATTCATCGCCGCAGTCCGGCAGTAAATCTCCTCGATACAATTCCACTGCCTGCTCTAACGCCGTTTGTGCCAGGTTAAAATCTGTCGCCTGTGCGACCTTAATTGCTTTTTCAAACTGGGCTACGTCTAGTGTGAATTGAGCGTTGGGCTGCCATTGCAGCGTTTTGGCATCTACTAATAGAAATTGTTCAGCGTCGGGTAGGTCACGCCGGAGATAACTCAACTCTTTGCGGAGATTGGTTCGTGCTTGCGTATCAGTGGAATCTGACCAGAGATGAAAGGCAATCCGCTGTCGGGGCTGAGGCGCGTGGCGATTCAACAGCAGATACGCCAGCAACGCCTGCGATCTTCCTGCGATGGTTATCGTCACAGGGCAACCATCACAAATTAAGGAAAATTCCCCCAGCAATTTGGCTTGCAAAACGGAAAGCATAGCGCTCTTTCGCAACTTATAAAGTCTTGATAAATCAGTAACACCCTACAAAGCAGGCACACCCTATTAAATAACTGATGTCTCAGAACAATACTGGAGAAGGTTAAACAAAGTTTACAAACTTCGGCTTCTTCCATGCGAATGAGAGAGGTGATGTGGATGTACAGCAACTATGGTCGATTGGCAAATTGTACAGTGCCAAATTAAATGACATCAAGGCAAATTCGCGTCGTGCAGCAAACTCGTTCTGCTACAGGCTGACAGAAAAATTTTCTGAGTGAACAGGTTATCAGAATTGGCAAGCAGCTTCCCCACTTGAAAGTCGCTTGCTCTAGCTTTACTGTTTTAGCGACATTAATGTGTATTCACGACCAATAAAAAGTCACTGTACATAATTTGGTAGGAGGATTAGTGGCTTATACCTATCAGCCCAAGTTGCTCTCTTTAGACTTACAACTCAAAGGTCTGCCTGCTCTGCCTCCTGCCACCTTTTACTTCGTCGAACTCACGTTACTTTTAATAGTGAGTAACTATAGCTTGAACGGTACATCCGATGTCAGGGCGGTAAAAACATCTAGGGCATCGTATTCATCTACATTTGTGGGAAACGGCGAGATTTGTGGCAATACGTTAGCAACTGTCCAGGTTTGGCGCGAACTGGTAAACCGAAGCGATCTCCGGACTGCTGAAACTCAATATCTCACACGCTACCCAAACGATGACCTACATAACCCAATGAGTTAATATACTGACCTTATTGCTCTCTCGCATTTAGTTCGGCGACGGTAGGAATATCAGCCTACATAACCCAATGAGTTAATATACTGACCTTATTGCTCTCTACTCTAGTGGCTGAAAAGTTTCAATCCATGTAAGGGTTTTGGGGTTTTTGGAACATTCAGCCGACGCAGCCCAAATCGACCCCGACGACAAAGTTTCAATCCATGTAAGGGTTTTGGGGTTTTTGGGCAATCTCAGTTTTCAGATTGCCGATTTTTTGCTCTGAAGTTTCAATCCATGTAAGGGTTTTGGGGGTTTTGCTGAACTCACGCTGCAAGGCTTACCACGCTTCGTTAACAACTGAAGTTTCAATCCATGTAAGGGTTTTGGGGGTTTTGTTTCGGGTGAAACTGCAAACCGACGCTAACGGAACTGAAGTTTCAATCCATGTAAGGGTTTTGAGGGTTTTGGGCACCGCCAATAGTGGCTCTATCCATATCGAACTGAAGTTTCAATCCATGTAAGGGTTTTGAGGGTTTTGGAACGCGGCTGTAATTGTTACTATATGCGGTTTTCAAGGTGCAGTTGCGCGGGTCACTTGGATCGTAGCATTTCTTATTGCTTAAATGGCATTTGACTAGCATAGCTTAACGTCTAGAAAGACCATGGGTCAAGGTTTTCAGCAGTTGCGCGGATTGAAATTTGAATGAAACCGCTGAAATGCTTACAGGATGGACGGTTTAGGGGTTGATTCAAAATATGAGTTTCAAACACCTACCCAGTCGCGCAAAAAAGGACGAGGAAAGAGTAATTAACTTAAGTTGCTAGTTAGAATCGGCAGCACCAGCAAAACAAATAAAATCTCTCCAAGAACTTGTAACTCATGGAGAGACAGAAAAATGCTTGGTGAAA
>NZ_JBFPDP010000065.1:0-24021 GCF_040830845.1 Sivoneniella epilithica UHCC 1019 | reverse complement strand
CAAGTGATTGCTTCCCTGACTGGATACTCCTTCATCCTAGATGCACTATCTGTCGTTACCACCATTTAAATTGGTATTACCTGTGGGTAACAAGGATTGGTCAAAGCTAAAGCCAAGCGTTTGGGAACCTGTGGCGCTGAAATGACCAAAATTTAAGCCCAAACTGGTCAAGTCAGCCGAACTCAGCGCTTGAATATCACCGATTTTTGTGCCCGAGGCGATCGAATTGAGAATTGCGCCCGATGGATTGAGGTAAGGATCAGTTGCCGACAGATCTGCCATTGTAGGAGTGCCGCCGACTGCCTGAACCGCCGCATTGTAGGCATTCAAAGTAGTGAAGCCGCTGTTGCTTGCAGTGACACTCTGAGCCGTAACGTTACTGTATACCCCAAGGCTGGGAACCCCAGAATTGTTGGTGGCAGCAAAGCGAATTCCAAACAGGTTGCCGTTTGCTTGACTTAAGCTGCTGCGAGTAAAGTTAATCAACAAATCGCCCCAACCGATGTTGCCATCCAATGCACCACTACTAGATGCTCCTGTGATGGGCATATTGCCATTTAAGGCGATGTAGAGTCGATTATTGCGCTGCGTTGTGGCAATGCCATACATTTCGTAGGCGCTATTTTGTCCGATTGTGCCGCTGCCGTATCCATCTGTGAACGAGTCGATCGCATAGTTCCAGCCGTTGTGCAAAGAGGCTGCCGACGCGGGTTGCACCATGCCGATGGATACGAGTCCGGTAAGCGTTGCACTAAGCGCGATCGCGAGTTTTTGAATCATGAAACTGTCTCCTTAAATTGTTATAAGTTGCTAAATGAGTAGGTCAAGTAGAGCAAACCAGTCCAGTTGCAGCTAAGGTAGCAATGCGTTGTTGCAGTTGATCGGAAACAATTACGTCCTCTTGTAAGCAACTTTGAACCCCAATCGGATCAATGGCAGACTCCTCAGTCAACATCAACAGAGACGTTGTCATCTGATCCGCTTGCTGCAAAAGCTCAGTCAGGGTTAAATATGCCCGGTGAGTGGAAGAATTTCCGGCTCTGCCAAACAGCAGAAATACCATTTTCCCTACGACTTCAAGTTGATGTTGGATGAGATGAAGCTGACGAATTTGTAGTCGAATTGAGGTGGAACTCAATGCAAGTTGCCGTTGCAAGCAGCGCAGATGCAAATTGATAGTTTGCAATTGAACAATAATTTGCTGAAAAGCAGTTTGAGCAGTCATAACTTCCCTTTCACACAAGTAGTAGGGCAATGAGCCTCAACTGGGCTAGCCGAATTAAAAACCATTGATCATCAGGTTGAATCAGGGGATGAGAGCAACTTGAAGATGATCTTTGATGTTCTATTTACTAATCTGTAAAGGGGCAGTAGTTTTACGCAAGGATACTAAAAAATGGGCATTGCTAAATCTGGGGATGAAATTTGTAGGGACAATCCCTTATGGTTGCCCTCCATCTCCTACAGGGTAGGCACAAGACCTACCCCTACAGTCAAAAATCATACTTGCATTTAGCAACGCCAAAAAATGAGTGGCAAGCAGCCTGTTCGTCAGTAGCTGAGTGAAATTAAGTACGTGTTTCCGCGTTCCTAGTGATAAGGGCTAAGTGCGATCGCAGAAGTCACTCCAACCGACCCATGCATAACAGTCACTTGGAAAGCTTCGCTAACGTTTCACGAATTGCAGCGGATGGCTTCTAGTGTTGCATCGATTGACTGAAGCATTCACGAGGATGGCGTTACTTCGGTGATTTCAGTCTGGCTCAACTGGTTCGGCTGAGCAGAACTAGGAATAGTGTCAGCAATCGCACCATGCTGCTGTTGATAGGCTTCCAATGCCTGATTGATCATACCCATACGTCGATCTTGATCATGGCGAATGCTGGCTTCTTTGCCCATATCATCGTAAGCACGGAGACCGGGCGCATCCCAACCCCCTTTGCCCGCATCCCAAAATGCCCAAACTCGCGCATCCAAAATTGCCTCGTCACCAGACAAGCCCTTCTTTTTGGCTTCGGCTAATCGCTCCACATAGCCGCCTGCTTCAGTCACCGCAAGGGGAGCCTGATTGATTAAATCAATCCCGTTAATCTCTTCAGCTAGAGTCAGCGGCGCGATGCCTTTTTCGGCGGCTTTGGGGAGTAGCACCGAGTCATGAATCCGCTGAATTTTTGCGAGTTGGCGGCGATCGGCTTCATCTGCCGTCAAGTTTTCTTCATTGCCAAACTGATAGGAAAAAGTGCCCCGGTTCCAAACGCCATTGCCTGGATCGCTGTGTCCTTCATACAAACTTGTTTTGCCCCCATCGGCAGCCCGTGTTCCCTCGGCGGCTCCTACGGTTCGGGCAACTAGCGACTCTGATCCGCCTTGAAATAGTTTCTCGCCACTAGGACTAGCAGCGGCTTCGGCAGTCACTTGAGGATTTGGAGCAACTTGAGAAGGAGTCGTTTCGACAATTTCTGTGGGCGTAGAGTCTGCTATTTGAGGATCGGGTGCTTCTTTGCCTGCGGCTACAGGATTTACAGAGGGGGGATTAAAGTTGAGCGCGCCAGAGGATTCCGCCCCGGTGACTGCCACTTCTGTTACCGCTACTTCTGGCGATTCTGTGACTCCTTGCGATTCTACGGCTGGTAATTCTGTCACAGGCATCCTGCTGGCAACGTCCACAGGCAGGGGACTTGTTTCGACGGTAATGGTATCTATTGGCAATTGTGCCACTGTCTCTGGAAGAGTAACCGGATTTTGGTCGGCGGCTAGTTCTACTGGCGTTTCAGCTGCGATCGCAGTTGGGCAAGTGGTGATCGCCGCTACCAGAGACCAGGCAGCCAGTAACAGGTGTTTTTCCAAGGTTTTGTTTTTCATGATTTGGTCAAAATCCGCTCGATCATAGGTTTACTGGGTTCAACGATCGCCCAAGTGCCATCGGGCTGTTTTCGCAATGTCGCGAAATGGAGAACGGTGCCGCTTCCTAGTGAGTCTCCCTGGTTGCAGCGACCCAGCCGAGGGTTAGAAATGCCGCACAGTCGAAACAGATAGGCAGGCACACTAGGGCTAGAAAAAATCAGGCAGTGGCGCTGATCTTGTTGGGTTTGCCCATCAAACGGCGCATAAACAGATTTGCCGTTTAGCTCAATGGAAATATCTCCGAGTCCAGCGATAACCTCATATCCCGCAATTTTGTCGCCGGGTTGTAGCTGCCAATTTTGATAGAGCTTCAGGTTAATCGTTGGGTTAGAGGGATCTGGGCGATCGCAGGCACCTACCATCACCAACATCAATAGCGCTAGCAGCAATCCTGTTTGTTGTGCGAACCCCATTTGCGATCGCCCAGCGACAAAATTAACGACGAGGTTAGTACCGAAAACTGAAGGAATATCCGGCATATTCATCGCCCTCATACAAAACAACCAGCCATGTTTTGGGATCAAAAGCGAGGGGATACGCTTCTCGCTCTGCCGTTATGCCTGCGCGGGGTTGAATCGTTGAAAGGCGGCAATAGGGCAACTGCATCACTTGGCGAATTGCCTGTTTATTGGCGCGTTCTGGTACACTCAGCATCTGAGTTAGCTGTTCACGAGACAGCACCGCCGTTTCGCGAATCACTTGTTGACAACTATCTTTGGCAGATGTTTTAGGCAACAACCCTTGTGGATCTACCAGCAAGCCCAACGCCGCAAGAACAGAACCGCCAGCCAGCATATATTTGACACCACTACGATTACGGCGATCCATGGTTTTTGCCTCCATCTATTTGCCTCCATGCATTGGGCACACCCAATTCAGCCAGGATTAATTGAGTACAATTGTACTATATTTTGATCAGATCGCAATCCGTAGGAGAGTTAGTATCATTTGCAACCTGATCGGGTTGGGGTGATGCGTATTTGTCGCAAAACCGATCGCGATCGCTAAAAATGAGAAGTGTTATTTTCAAGGAAGGGCGATCGCCCTTTTCAGGCTCTCTCATCCAAATCCTGCTTTATGGCTCAACCAGAACGTAAATCCTGGGATGTGGGGCGCTTCCTGCAAACCCTCTCTTTTTTCGAGACTATTCCTGTCGTTAGTTGGCTGCAACATATGGTTTTTGGCTCGTCTCCACCGCCGCCGCCCCAGCCTCAAGCAGGGCTAATTTTCGATTTCAGCCAGCCATCCTCCACGCTCAATCAAGTGTGGGGCGCGTTGGATGATGTGGTCATGGGCGGAGTTAGCGCTAGTTCCTTTCAAATGCAGGACAGCGCCGCCTTGTTTACGGGCAACGTCTCCACTGAAAATTCCGGTGGTTTTGCCTCCGTTCGCACCCGCAATTTTGATCCGCCGCTCAACCTGACCGGGCATACGGGCATTGAGCTACGGCTGAAGGGCGACGGGCAACGCTACAAGTTTTTGGTGCGCGACGAGGATTCTTGGGATAGCCTTGCTTACACCTATTCCTTTGACACCGTACCCAATCAGTGGATCGAGGTGCGAATTCCGTTTAACCTGATGGCTCCAGTGTTTCGGGCTAAAACCGTTGCCGATGCTAAGGCATTGAATACCGCACGAATTCGATCGCTCCAGCTAATGCTGAGCAAGTTTGAATATAACGGAGCGCTGAATCCCAATTTTCAGCCCGGTGAGTTTCGGCTGTTGGTGAGAGCGATCGCGGTTTACTAATACTTTCAATCGCACCCTTTATCCTCGCAAAAAGGCAATGCTGACATATACCGCCAGCACCGCCAGTTGTAACCCCATAGTCGGTAGTCCGTAGTAGAGGAAGCGCTGAAACGAAATCGGCTTACCGTGCTGCTCGGAAATTCCTGCGGCGACGATGTTAGAAGATGCGCCCACCAGTGTGCCGTTGCCGCCCAAAGTCGCCCCATACATCATGGCGTAGAACAGCGGCAATACTTCTGGTGGCAACTGACCCTCAAATCCAGGAGCCAGAATTTCCTTGCCCACAAATCCGGCATTCACAATATATTCCTTCAGCAGGGGCACCATTGCCACCACCAGGGGAATGTTGGGCACCACGCTAGACAATAAGCCGACCGCAAACAAAAGAACAATAGATCCCAGCGCTACATTTTTGCCTAATAGAAACGCCAGGGCGATCGAGCCACTGCTGACAACGCCAGTTTTTTGTAAGCCGCCAATCAAAACAAAAATACTCATAAAAAACAGCAGCGTACTCCAATCCACATCCCGCAAAATGTTGTTGATGGAGTCGATTTTGCTCTGGTGAGCAAGCATTAGACAAAGCGCTGCACCCAACAGCGCCACCGTTGCTGGAGAGACAGGTATGGGCAGACTTTCCCCAATCACAAAGAAAACCAGCACCAGCAGCACAATCATCGATCCGATTAGCAGCATTCGCGGATGATTGATTTCGGGACGAGGCAGGTTATCCAGGCTAGCAAGCTCAGTCCGCCAGATTTTTTTGAACAAAAACGGCAATGTTGCCACGACGACGACGACCGCGATCGCGCCCCCCAAACTCAACTTTTGCAAATAATCGGTAAAGCTCATATTGATTGAAGTGCCGACAATAAAGGTTGCCGGATCGCCGACCAAGGTAAGCAATCCTGCACTGTTTGCCACAAACACCATCAAAATCAGCAGCGGCACAAAATCAACGCCAATTTCTGCGGCGAGCGGCGGAATCAAGGGGGCTAGCAACATGACTGTAGTGGCATTTGGCAGCACCGCGCAAATCGGCGTAGTAATTGCCACAATGCCTAGCAGCAAGCGATTGCCTTTTCCTTTTGCCAGCAGCACCATTTGAGTTGCTAAATAGTCAAATACTTGGGTGGGTTGAAACGCCCGAACCATGACCATCACGCCAAAAAATAGACCGAGCGTAGTATGGCTTTTGGCGATATAGCCGATCGCTTCATCTAGGGTCAAAATATTCAAAAACACCAACAGCAATGCTCCCAACATCGCGGCGATCGTGAGATGCAGCCACTCCGTCATCACCAGTCCAATTACACAGCAAAAAATCATCAATGCTGCGATCGCTTGCCAGCTTTCCATAGCGCTTTTCCCTGGTTAAAATAAATTGTTAAACGTGTAATGATGGGCGCTCAATGGTCGATTCACACCGCGATCGCGACAAAACCGCTGCCAAATTGATTAGCAACACTTAGGCACCCCAGTATCACAAGCAGGTACAAAAAACTGAGCAGTACGGGCAAGAGACACTGGCAAGCCAAAACATTTTGTAAAAATGCTGACTGTTCAGTCCTCTCTCAATGCTGACGGAGTTAGCTGACGGACTAGGGCTGAGAGATGCCCTCTAGGAAAAGTTCTAAGCTTGAGCAATGAATTGAATAGATATTTCTATTCATCTCAATT
The DNA here is from genome assembly GCF_040830845.1 of Sivoneniella epilithica UHCC 1019. NCBI lineage: Bacteria > Bacillati > Cyanobacteriota > Cyanophyceae > Leptolyngbyales > Leptolyngbyaceae > Sivoneniella > Sivoneniella epilithica. Next base: position 17,688 of record NZ_JBFPDP010000065.1, on the reverse strand, counting down.
CAAAACTCAAAATTCAAAACTTTTCATCAGTTCGCCCCAAAAAGTGGTTCCTCCGCTTTGCTCTGCCAATCACACCCATCGACAAAAGCAAATTAAGCTGGCTTCAGTTGTTGAAAGAAATTTAACACACTTCTTTAAGAGTGTATCCCACCTTTGTGATGAGTATAAGTGCTTAGGTTTGTTTTTCTGAACCAGCGCTAAACCTTGAGCAATTGACCTCTACCGCAGGAGACGTATGGACAGCGCCAAGAAAGCCCAAATTCAAGCCTACGCTTAAGCCATCGCCGCTCTATGGTACGAAGAAACTGACCCGGAACAAGTCAAAACATTAGCAGGAATTGAAGTGGCGGTGCGAGAGCATAGGCTTGAGCATGTGAGTCCAGAAATTGGTAATTTTTTATTGCAACAAGTAGTAGCACGACAAGCGGACGCAAACGCGCCATCGGCAGCATCATTGGACAATTGAGTGTGAGTGAGAAACAAGCTCAAAAACTGGATGTCAAAGCCTACACCCAATGGAGTCCCTATCTGGAAAAGTGTTGCTTGTTGTTGAGTGCGAATGAGTCCTATAAGCGGGCGGCTGAAGATATTCAAGTCTTGACCAGGGTGGCGATTTCTCACAGCACCCAGCAGCGGTTAGTGCATCGTCAAACCTTTGATTGACCGCAGGTGGTACAACCCGTTGAAGAGATGAGTGTGGATGGAGGCAAAGTGCGACTGCGAACCCCGCAAGGAGAGCCGAGTGAATGGCGAGATTACAAAGCTGTGAATCTGCACCAATGCTGTTTGAGTGCGTTTTTCCAGGAGAATTCAAGCTTAACGGTCAAACAGGTTGGGCAACCCATGAAGCTAGCAGGAGCGCAATGGAAAAAGGACAATGTTCCGCAGGTGCTTCTCCAGCGTACTGCTTACCTCAATGGGCAATTCTCAAAATAAGTCTTGCAAGACTGGGATACTCTCGGGGATTTAGCGTGAGAGGGATTGGGAAAATCGTACATCGCGTCACTGTGTTCGATTAACCTCGGTTCTTAATCATCATGACTTCTACAATTTTCGTAGCAGTTTCATCTGCAATTTCTAAAGCTTGATAAAGCTGATTGAGAAACTGCTGTTCTTGCTCTGTCACGACACCATCTGACAGGATTAGATCGGTTGCGACGGCAAAGGCTGATTCTCTTAGTTCAAAGGGGAGTGAGTCTTTGGCTCCTATAAACAGAGCTTCTGCCCCGTCACGTCTGAGAATACCAAACAATTTATCAAACATTCGTCTCATCACATCTGCCGGAAAACTTTTGTACATTTGCATTCGATTAAGGCTGGTAATCAGTCCGTTGAGTTCTTCGTCAGATAGGTAACCATCTGACGCGATCGCAGCTAGCATCAATGAGCCAAAAGCTTCGGCTGGGCTGAGCGATTCTTGAGTTTTGTTCTGAACGTTGAAGATTTTGTCAAAAAGTCCCATAGTTTTTTCAGAAGTTTGAAAGTAAGTGGATTGAAAATTAACAAGAATGCAAGCAGTTTTTGTGCAAGCAATTCACATAACAGCAGAATTTGAAAGCTAAGTTTAGATTTCCCAGATTCCCGAATTTATTCACGATGATTTCTATTTTTAGTTATCTATATTTTTTTAGGAGGGCTGAGGATCTGAATCTAAAGTTACGATCGCAATCGGCATGTACAATAACCAGGAATCCTTTCACGCGATCGCAAGTGCCCTATGAACTCCGTTTGGCAAACCCTGACGCTTTCTACCTTGCCTCTCCAGCAATGGCTTAACGCTAGCTATGTCCACTATCTCGTCGGTCCGCTGCGGCGGTGGCGGCGGGGAAGTCGGTTGACGCAATGGGCAGATGAGATCGGCGGTGCGCTAGTAATGCTGGTATTTGCGCTGGCTCCGTTTGTTAACAATGAGCTAGTGGCTGTGCTTTTAGCTGCCTGTGGAGCCTACTGGATTCTATTGACGCTCTCGGAAGATGGGCAAGAAAGTAGGCAGTTAGAGAATGGTTTAGCCCTTGCCCCAACTCCTTTGGAGACGCTACGCGAACGTCGCACTCCTCTTGCTACGCCAATTCACCTGATGGTGTTGCTCTATTGGTCAGCCGTATCGATCGCAACGGCAATGTCTCCCGTGAAAAAGGCGGCGTTTGTGGGTTGGCAAAAACTCACGCTCTATTTGCTGTTTTTTGCATTGGTGGCGCGGGTCTTGCGATCGCCCCGAATTCGCGCTTGGGTGATTACGGTCTACTTGCTAGCAGCTTTGGCAGTCAGTGTTTACGGCTTGCAGCAATGGTTTTTGGGCACGACAGCCTTGGCAACCTGGGTCGATCCCACATCGCCGCTTTCCAAAACAACGCGGGTATACAGCTATCTGGGCAACCCCAATTTGCTAGCAGGATATCTGATTCCAGCGATCGCGTTTAGCGTGGCGGCGGTGTTTGTTTGGCAAAGCTGGATGCAAAAAGCACTAGCTGCGGTGATGGTAATCGTAAATAGTACATGTCTAGCACTCACCTTTAGTCGCGGCGGCTGGATTGGAATAGTCGTTGCTGTTGGCGTGTTGCTGCTGCTGCTGGCGCACTGGTGGAGTATTTATCTGCCGCGATTTTGGCGGAAATGGACATTGCCCATTGTGTTAGGAACTGCCGCTGGTGTAGTCGTTTTGGCGATGGTTGTGGTAGAACCCTTGCGCGATCGCGTGGGCAGCATGTTTGCCGGACGGGGGGACAGCAGCAATAACTTCCGGATCAATGTGTGGATGTCAGTGATTGAAATGATCAAAGATCATCCCATTTTGGGGATTGGTCCCGGCAACGTTGCCTTCAACAAAATTTATCCGCTCTACATGAAAGCGCGTTATTCTGCCCTGAGCGCTTATTCTATTTTGCTAGAAGTGATTTTGGAAGCCGGAATCATTGGATTCACTTGCTTCGTATGGCTGCTGTTGGTGACCATAAACCAAGGCTGGAATGCCCTTCAGCGGTTGCGTCAAGTGGGCGATCGCGATGGCTTGTGGCTGATTGCCGCGATCGCGTCCCTCTTTGGCATGATTGCTCACGGCTTAGTCGATACGGTGCTGTATCGCCCTGAAGTCAACACTCTTTGGTGGCTGATGTTTGGCATGATCGCCAGCTTCTACATGCCAAAACAGCTAGAAGTAAGAAGTGGAGAGTAAAAGGTGACAAGTATCGTGAGTTGCATCTCTGTCACAGCCAAAAGTTTATCGGTAGGATATCGGTAGGATAGTTGTATGGTTAATAGCCCAATTCCATCATGAATACTCTTGATCAAGTGCTAGAAACTGCTTTGCAACTGTCCTATGACCAGCAGGAAATGCTGATTAAGATTTTGCAAAATCGGCATCACGAAAGCCGCCGTGCGGAAATGGCTGCGGATGCCCAACTGAGCTTAGCTGATTTTCGAGCAGGCAAGTTTCGACCCCAATCAGCCGAGAATGTGATTACAGAATTGCGTCGATGTTTGGACGAGCCAAAAACCTGAAATCCCTGCTTCTATGTCTGTCTCTGTAATACCTTCACAGAGCGGCATCTTCCGTAAGGGCTTGGCATTCGGGCAAACACCTTGCGACTCAATCGGAGACAGACTGCCGAATGCTAAGCCCCTACAAGGATTTGTTAAATCAATGAAAAATTGACAGGTGGAGAATTTGTGCGGGAGTTGTTAAAGTACACACTGAAATGGGGCTGGATCGTTTAAACCTTGTGCCACAACGATCGCGCCTTGAATTGCAATTACGCTATCTTCTGCCCGCTACTGGGCGATCGCAGTCTTCACTTCTTTGGATTTCGCAGTTTTAACTCATTTCCAGTGCAAACCTATTAGACTGATTAAGTTGGGGTTATGAACTAGATTTTTTGTTCATGAAAGATTTTAGTAAGCTGCTGACTGAGAAATCAAAAGCAATTGAGGCTCAATGGATCGAGGCGGTTGTGCGCGATCGCCAAATCGTTAGCACCGATGATCTGTCTCGCAATGCCATTCGCGATCATATTCCGCATGTGCTGGAAGCCTTGGTCACAGTGTTAGCGCAAGACCAAACCAATGATGTTGAAACGATCGCCAAGGCGAGTTTTATCCATGGAGCCTTGCGAGCAGAACAAGGTTTCGACCCGACGGAGATTGTGCGTGAATATCATTTACTGCGAACGACTATCTTGGCGAACTTACAAGATGAGTTGATTCAGGCAACCACCCCAGAAGTATTTTCGGCAATGTCGATGGTGTCTGCGGTGATCGATGCAGCGATCGCCCAATGCTTCAAAAGCTATGTGCAAGAGCGGTTACGAGAGTTAGAACAGCTTCAAAGTCAACTGACATTGACTGTGCAAGAACTGAATCGGTTGGTTCGAGCCAATCAACAACATCTATCTGTCTTAGCCCATGAGTTGAAAACTCCTCTGAACTCTATCATTGGCTACGCTGAACTATTTCTACGGCAGCAGCGCCAGACCGAAGTCAGAGATACAGCGCCAAACATTAGCCATATTGAGCGAGTGTTGCGAAATGGTCGGCAACTGTTGCATTTAATTAATGATGCGCTTGAATTAGCAAGATCGGATGCTAATAAAATGCAGGCTCACCCAGTCACCGTTTCCGTGGAAGAGATCATTCAAGCCGTGGTGGAAGTGGTTCACCCGTTAGTGGATGCTCGTGGCTTGAAATTTGTACAGGATTGCGATCGCGCTCCTCAGCAGGTTCTGACCGATTCATTTCGGCTGAAGCAGGTTCTCATTAATTTGTTGAGTAATGCGATTCGCTATACCGAAACAGGCAGCATTACGTTGGCGTGTCGATTCATTGATAGCGACACTTGGGAAGTTGCAGTTACCGATACGGGTATCGGCATTCCTATAGAAGAACAAGCCCAAATTTTTGAGCCTTTCTATCGAGTCACCTCCCCTCATCAATCTCCTTTACCGGATAGTACGGGTTTAGGATTAACAATTGTGGCTCAGTTGGTGGAGTTACTACAAGGAAAAATCTATCTCACTTCCCAAGTTGATATTGGGTCTACTTTCACAGTAGTTTTACCGCAAAAAATGGTTCTAACAAACAATTTAGATTCTCAAATTGCGTCTCTTAGTTGAGCAATATCTGAATTCGGTTTAATAAGTGATCGAAATCGATGGGTTTCCGAATAAAGTCTTCAGCTTCCACACGAACCTCGCCTATGAGAGTGTGCTGATCATTCCCTGTGACCAGCATGATTGGCATTGATAATTTCAAATGTTGGCGAATCTGCTCAACCACTTCATACCCACTCATTCCAGGCATCATCACATCTAATAACACCAAGTCTGGAGACTCTTCCGCAATTTTTTCTAGGGCGATCGCACCACAATTTGCAACATCAGTTTGATACCCTTCCCCTTCTAAAAAGGTTTGAAGGAGATCAGAATTATCAACGATATCGTCAACAATTAAAATGCGTTTCATAAGGATTTTAGTAATAAAAAATCAGAGCAGTGACTTGATTTCGTGAATTGAATCGATCGCTAATGACATAGGCTTAATCTTAGTTAAATATCGAACAATAATTTTGTTGCAACCTATTCTGCGATCGCGGGTAAAGAAATCGTAAATGCACTGCCTTTTCCAGGTTCAGATTGAAGCCGAATGCTTCCTCGATGGGACTCAATAATTCGATGGGATAAATACAATCCTAAACCGCTGCCGGATCGCTTATGTTTTCCCTGACGAAAACGCTCGAATAATGTTTTCTGCTCCTCCAACGCAATTCCAGTCCCACTATCACTCACTTCAATCACAACTGACGAAGTATTCATCGTCAACGGCTCAACCAAACGAACCTTGACCCATCCTGCATCAGTGAATTTAATCGCGTTGCCAACCAGGTTAGTCAAAACTCGACGTAACTCCATGCGATCGCCCATGACTGTTACCGATTGCCTGTGACTCTTGTCAAGCTCAGCCCCGTTTTCTATTTCGGAAATTAGCGACAACCCTCGTTCTGTGGCTAAAGGCAACAATTCATGAATCACTTCATCGACAATTTCCCGCAAATTACACGGCACAAAAGTAAGCGTTTTAGAACCCGCCTCATGACGATAGACCTCCAGCAAGGTATTAACCATTTGCAGTAGATTACTGTTGCTCTTAATCATGCTGCCAACGGCTTCACCCATGTCTTCTGATAACTTACCGAGGGCTTCTTGTTGGAATAATCCCAGCATTCTATCTGCGGCAACCAGAGGAGTACGTAAGTCGTGAGTTAATCGCATGACAAAATCTTCTTGCTGCCGCACCATTTGTTCTTGTTCATCAAGGCTATGTTTCAACCGAAGTAGCGATCGCACTCGCGCTAGAAGCTCATCTACATCCACAGGTTTACGGATGAAATCATCGGCTCCTATATCTAACCCTTTGACTACGCTAGAGCGCTCATCGGCTGTAATCAGCAAAATCGGAATATAAGGGAGAGCAGTATTCTGACGAATTCGTTGAGTTACTTCGTAGCCATCCATTCCGGGCATCATTACATCGAGCAAAATTAAGTCTGGCAAAAGTTGATCAATCTTCTCCAACGCGATCTTGCCATTTTCTGCTAAAGCAACTTCATACCCACCATATTCCAATGTTGTTTGCACTAAAAATCGGTTATCAGCAGAGTCGTCAACTACTAAAATATTCCCTGTACAAACCTGATTTGCAAGCATATTTTTCTCGAAAAGCTGGATTAAATATCTTTTTAGCTAATTTCCTTTCGTGTAAAAGCTAGCTTATTTAAATCGAATAATCAGTACTATTAGTGGAATATTGTAAACCGCATCAGTCTTACAATCTCAGTGAGTCTTGCAATCTTATAGCCATCAATCGATAGCTACCGATAGACTTGCTCATTCATCCGCAGAAGCAGATATTTCATAAAGAGCTTTGATAATTTGGGTCTATCCAACATTGGGGCAAATTTTCATTCGATGGAAACGTTAGGCTATTTTTGTCAAAATCTTCAGGATCTTGTTCTTCTTCTCCATTCTGAATTCTGCCCGAAATAGTTGGCTGCATCGGGTTAATTACAGCTTCAGCATCTAAAACTTTAATCAGCGTTCCATCTTTCTTATTTTTTAAGAACATTTTTTTATCCAATAGCAGCAAAATCTAATGATTAATTCAACGCTGAATATCCAATATCCAACTCAACGCAGAATTAATTCACCATTGAGCATAAACTATTTAATCCATTAGTTTTTCTATCTTAAGTAGCAGTTATTCTACTCATGCCTTACTATCTTTTTAACTCATCAGGGATGATCTGTCTGGGGAGGATTTGACCTTCTTAAAACCTCAACTCTAAGTAGATAGGTCATTCCGGCTGCTAATACGCAGACTAGCATCAGCATGAATAGCAAGGTTGTCTCGCCGCCCGTGTCTCTAATAAACGGTAGTATAAATGTGCCCAAAATTGCGCCTGCTTTGGCGATCGCGCCTGCAAATCCTGCACCACTGGCTCGAATAGATGGGGGAAACACTTCGCCAGAAAGCAAGAAGGTTGTGGAATTGGGTCCCATATTCATCATCAAGTTATAAATAAAAAATCCGCTGAATACTATCGCTAAATTCCACGCTGAGGGCAATTGAAGCAGACTCGCGATCGCTAAAATGGCTAAGCCGATCGCCATTCCCAAAAAGCCAAAAATTTGTAGTGGAATGCGACCCAGGCGATCGATCAACAGCACGGCTAGCACAAACCCTACCACGAGAAATAAATCGACGATCGCGGAACCCTGAGCCGCAGCAAATTGCTGAGCTAAAAGGGTATCTTCGGCAGTGAATGCCAATGCTGCCAAAATCACCGGGGTAAAGATGCCAATGCCATAGGTGGCGATGTCTTGCAGAAACCAGGGAATGGATGCTAGTAAAGTATTGCGGCGATAGGCGGGTGAAAACAAATCACCGAAGTTCAGGTTAGAAGTTGGGTTGGGTGGATCGGTTTCGGGCGTGAGGGCGATCGCCTCTTCTAACAAAATCGAAGCAGCTTTGGAAGCGGCATCATATTCGCCTCGCGCCAAGTGATAGCTGGGGCTTTCAAGCAAAAAACTAAACCGCAGAATGCCAACCGCGATCGCCAATATCAAACCCACTCCCAGCATCCAGCGCCATGCATCGGCGATCGCGGGCTGGACTGGATCGGGATACACCACTTGAAACCCATAGATCACGACCAACCCGGTTAATGCGCCCAACAGTGCCCCCACCGCCTGAAAGGTAAATGCGCCAATCACCATGCGACCGCGTAATCGAGTTGGCACATTTTCAGTGATATAGGCAACGCTGATGGGATAGTCAGCCCCGATCGCCACGCCGACCAAAAACCGGAAAACTACCAAAGAGGCGACATTCCAGGCAACCACCGTTCCCAAGGTTGCAACCAAAAACAGGATGACATCGACAACGAGCATTCGCTGCCGCCCGACGCGATCGGTGATGGGTCCCAAAATCAACGCCCCCACCAGTGACCCCGCCAAAGCTGCCACGGCGATCGCGCCCACTTCCGCCGTCCCCAATCCAAAGTCTTGCTGCAAAAAGGGCAATGCCACGCCAATAATAAAAAAATCGAAGCCATCTAGAAGAATTAAACCCGCAGACAGCGCCCACAGCCATTTCATTGGGCGGGTGAGATGGGATGCATCTAGCCGTTGCTCGAAGGATAAACGGGGCGCGATCGGGTTAGAAGTTGGAAGCATGAAATGGAGTTTTGAGTTTTGAGTTCGGAGTTCGGAGTATGAAATACGAAAGCTGTTTGATGTGGCATTGCTGAATGCAGACATGATTTTCATGGGTAGGGGTAGCGCCTTGTGCCTACCCTTGCTGGGATAAGGGCAACCACAAGGGATTGCCCCTACGAATTTCATATCTAGATTCAGCAACGCCTTTGATGTTTCTATTCTAGAAATCAAGGTTGTTTTAATATCTAGGGGAATGTCTAAGTTATGAGCGACGGGAAAACAAACTTTCGTTACAATCTCTTCAAATGTCATCGGAAGCTGATGTTAAAATCAGAGACTATCTAGCTAATTGCTTATCAAATCGCCATTCTAGAGCTTATGGGTTCGATTTTGACTGAGATTTTCTCGTCAGGGATCGGAATTCGCTCTAGACTGAATTTCAAGCATTAATGCAGCATTCGATACAAAAAACATCTGACGACTGACGAGGATACTCCTGTGCAACTTCAACGTGTCGCGGTTCAACGGGTAACGGGCGCTTACGCCTTAATGGATAGCTTAAAGCGCCATGGTGTCACTGATCTTTTTGGCTATCCCGGCGGTGCCATTCTGCCGATTTATGATGAACTCTACCGCTTTGAAGCCCGTGGAGAACTTCGGCATATTCTAGCGCGGCACGAACAGGGCGCTGCCCATGCTGCGGATGGATATGCCCGTGCGACTGGCAGAGTGGGCGTGTGTTTTGCGACTTCTGGTCCGGGTGCCACGAACTTAGTCACCGGAATTGCCACTGCTCACATGGATTCGATTCCCATGGTGTTTATTACCGGGCAGGTGCCTCGACCCGCGATCGGCACGGATGCCTTTCAGGAAACCGACATTTACGGCATCACGCTACCGATCGTGAAACACTCGTATGTGGTGCGCGATCCGAGAGCCATGGCGCAGACGATCGCCGAAGCGTTTTATATCGCTAGTACGGGTCGTCCGGGTCCAGTTTTGGTAGACATTCCGAAAGATGTAGGTGCAGAAGAATTTGACTATGTGCCTGTGGAAGCGGGTTCTGTCAAACTGCCGGGTTACCGCCCAACCGTGAAGGGGCATCCGAATCAGATTGCCAATGCCCTACGCCTGATTCGCCAGTCAAAGCAACCGTTGCTGTATGTGGGCGGGGGCGCGATCGCGTCTAACGCCTATGCCGAAATTCAGCAGTTAGCCGAATTGTTTAACTTGCCTGTCACGACTACCTTAATGGGTTTGGGTGCCTTTGATGAACACCACCCTCTGTCGGTCGGCATGTTGGGAATGCATGGCACCGCTTATGCCAACTTTGCCGTGATGGAATGCGACTTGCTGATTGCGGTGGGTGCCCGGTTTGATGATCGGGTGACGGGTAAGCTAGATGAGTTTGCCTCGCGCGCTAAGGTGATTCATATTGACATTGACCCGGCAGAAGTGGGCAAAAACCGCGCCCCGGATGTGCCCATTGTGGGAGATGTCCGCAACGTTGTGATAGATATGCTGCGTCGGAGCAAGGAAGACGGCGATCAGTTTGAGAGCGATCGCAATCGAGCATGGCTGAACCGCATCGATCGCTGGCGTGAAGATTACCCTTTAGTTGTGCCTCATTATGCTGATAGCCTGTCTCCGCAAGAAGTAATTGTGGAAGTGGCAACCCAGGCACCCCATGCTTACTACACCACCGATGTTGGACAGCATCAAATGTGGGCAGCCCAGTTTCTCAAAAACAGTCCGCGTCGCTGGATTTCTAGCGCGGGACTAGGCACTATGGGCTTTGGAATGCCGGCGGCGATGGGTGCTAAGGTGGCATTGCCGGACGAAGAAGTGATCTGTATCAGTGGTGATGCCAGTTTTCAGATGAACCTGCAAGAACTGGGAACGTTAGCGCAATACGGCATTGCAGCGAAAACGATCATCATCAACAATGGTTGGCAGGGCATGGTGCGCCAGTGGCAAGAGGCATTCTACGACGAGCGCTATTCTCAATCCAATATGCAGGGTAGTATGCCCGATTTTGTCAAGCTGGCAGAAGCCTTTGGCATTAAGGGAATGATTGTGCGATCGCGGGATGAACTTAAGGGCGCGATCTCTGAACTGTTGGCGCATCCAGGTCCCGTGTTGATGGATGTGCGGGTGAAGCGGGATGAAAACTGTTATCCCATGGTGCCAGCCGGGAAAAACAATGCCCAAATGGTCGGCTTGCCCGATCATAAGCACCTCGAAAAAACGCCGCAAGTGGTTCATTGCAGCAGTTGCGGTACAAAGATCCTGTCCACAAACCGTTTTTGCCCTGAATGCGGCACCAAAGCTTAGACTTTTATCAAGGTATCCTACTGATCTGGGTAAGCAAGGCTCGTCTAGCTCAGTAGGACAGCCACTTTACGAATTTATTTTTATCAAAAATTCTGGCTAGCCACTTTCACACTTGTGATAATCTTGTTTAGATCATTTGTTCTCTAGGTAAGATGGCATCTCTTCCACATGCAATTCAGTATCAAGGCAGTAAGAGAAATCTCGCTTCAAATATTCTTAAATACTTGCCCAATAAGCTAGACAGACTAGTTGAGCCATTTGCGGGAACTGCTGCAATTAGCGTTGCTGTTTCTTCTAGGCTAATTTCTCAGCAATTTTGGATTAATGATCTAAATCAGCCATTGCTTAGTTTGATAAAACTCATTGCTGAAGAGCCAAATGAAATATCAGATGCTTATGCATCAATATGGAACGAACAACATAGTGATTCTGTAGGTCACTACTATCAAATTAGAGAGAAGTTTAACAAAACCCATGATCCAAAGCTCTTTCTTTATTTATTGGCTCGATGCGTCAAAGGGGCTGTAAGATACAATTCTGATGGATTCTTTAATCAAAGCCCTGATAAAAGACGCAAGGGAACGCAGCCTGAGAAAATGCGAAAAAATATTAATGGTGTTTCTAGATTGTTAAAAGGAAAATGTTATTTCACAAGTTTGGACTATAGAGATGTTTTAGCTGAAGTTAAAATCAGCGATTTTGTTTATATGGACCCTCCTTATCAAGGCGTATGTGGCGATAGAGATTCAAGATATTATTCTGGAATTAGTTTTGATGATTTTGTTCTATCTCTTGAAAAGCTAAACCAAACAGGAATAGGGTTTGCAATTAGTTACGACGGCAAACGGGGCGATAAAATCTTTGGCAATGAATTACCTATACAACTGAATCTTAAAAAAATAGAACTGGAAGTAGGAAGATCATCCCAAGCGACCCTGCTGGGTAAAGATGAGATAACCACTGAATCCTTATACTTATCATCAAACTTATTTTGCGACTCTAAGTTAAAGTTTGACTGCTACCACAACACAATAAACAAACAACTCACGCTTTTGGAACGGCATGGACAGTTCTCAATTACCCGATGAGTTTATACAACTTTGTCAGTTAGTAACTGCCAAAAGACCCAAAGCTGTTATTAACCACATATTGCAGTATGGTTTTATCACAACAGAAGAATTGAAAGAAACCTATGGCTATAATCATCCTCCGAGAGCCGCAAGAGATGTTCGAGAAAACGGCATCCCTTTGCAAACCTTTCGGGTAACAGGCAAAGATGGAAGAAAAATAGCAGCTTACAGATTTGGAGATATTAGCAAAGCTAGATTTTCTAGATTATCTGGCAGAACAGTTTTATCCAAGCAGTTAAAGAGCACGTTGGTTAAGCAACATGGCTGTAAATGTTTTATCTATCTTGAGGAGATGAATGAACGTGAATTGCAAATTGATCATCGTGTTCCTTTTGAAGTAGATGGCGAACCAGAAATGGAGGCTGAAAGTTTTATGCTACTTTGTAGCTCGGCCAATCGAGCTAAATCTTGGTCGTGTGAACACTGCGAAAATTGGAGAAAGCTGAAAGATAAATCTATTTGCTTATCATGCTACTGGGCTTATCCAGAGAACTATAACCATATTGCAATGCAGCAAATTAGGAGAATAGATTTGATATGGAGAGGAGATGATGTTGAAATTTATGAGAAATTGAAAAATCAAGCTATTGAATTATAAAAAAATTCCTGAATTTGTTAAGGAAGTTCTTGAACAAGAGATGAATAAAGGCGATAGCTAATAGCAAGCAGATGAGAACTATAAGGTTAAAGGCGATCGCGTGATCAAAAATATAGTTTTAACAAGGGTTTTATCAGGGGTATGGATCTTAGTGTTGTCGCCTGTTCCTGCGATCGCTCAATCTCCTCCAAAATCAGCAAACGTAGTAGTTCCTACTCAGCCGCTTACAACTTCCTCAGTGTGTGCCTCTCGGCTGCCCATTGATATCAACCGGGTGATCAATCGCCTGCCCAACGTGCGCTGGGGCATTCAGGTGCAAACCCTGAGTCCGCCCACAACCCGAAAAACCCTGTATGCCCGGAACGCCACGACGTTGCTGGCTCCTGCTTCCAACAATAAATTATTTACTACTGCCGCCGCGTTGCAAAAATTAGGGGCAACCTACCGGATTCGCACCTCGGTGACTGGTAACAGCACGAACTCATCTTTGGCAACTTTACGGATCATCGGTCGAGGTGACCCTAGCTTAAAAACCTCGCACCTGAACCTGCTGGCACAGCGATTGAGCCAACGAGGAATCCGTCAGGTTGCTCTGCTGGTGGGAGATGACACCTACTTTCGGGGCGCTGCCACAAACCCTAATTGGGACTTAGAGGATACGCTGCAAGGCTTTGGCGCACCGGTGAATAGTCTGATGTTGAACCAAAATGGGATTGGGCTAACGCTGTTTCCTCAAACTGTGGGTCAACGGTTGCGGGTGCAGTGGGATGACCCGACGGATACACCCGATTGGCGTTTGAACAATCAATCGATTACGGTTTCTGCTGGGCAAGGAGAATCGCTTGATGTAGCGCGCGATCGCACGCAACCGATCATCAACATCAAAGGACAACTCCGCGCTGGCTCTGCCTCAGAACCCGTCGCCACATCGATCTCTAATCCAGGTAATTATCTACTTCAAAAGTTTCGCAATGCTTTGACCCAAGCAAGAATTACAGTGGCGCAAGCTACCGTGGTGAAAGCAACTCCTGCACCTGCTGGGGAAGTCGAACTGGCTTCATTAGAGTCGCCCACCTTGACAATTTTGCTGAAAGAAACGAACCAGGAAAGCAACAATATCTATGCTGAAACGCTGCTCAAAACCGTAGGTAGAGTGCAAACCCCAGACAACCTGGATGCAAGAGCTAGCGGCATTACGGCGATTAAACCGATCTTGTTTGCCGTGGGTGTGCCGCCGACACAATACACCATGGTGGATGGATCGGGATTGGCGAGTAATAACCGTGCTAGCGCTGAGGCATTGACTAAAACTCTGCAAGGGATGGCGCGATCGCCCAATGCTCAGGTATTTCGGGCTTCTCTTCCGGTTGCAGGAGTCAGCGGCACGCTAAAAAATCGCTTTCGCGGCACTGCTGCCCAAGGGAGACTGCAAGCAAAAACGGGAACGATTTCTGGAGTCACTAGCCTATCGGGTTATCTCACGCCGCCGAGTTATCCCGCGATCGCGTTTAGCATTCTCGCTAACTATTCCAGCCCTTCAACCGATACCGTGCGATCCGCCATTGATGAAATTGTCTTGTTGATGACTCGACTGCGATCGTGCTAATTTTCGCAGTTCCAAGTAGTGATGTAGATATTCTGTGATGATGCCATGCAGCAACAAGCGTCGTGCTGAACCAAAAGAACTATCCGGTGCTAAAGGGCTACGATTGGCAATCACATGATTCCAGTTATAGTCGCCAGTGAGTTGGCTAATGTAGCAACCAAAGTTTTCATCAAACTCCAGTGATAGCACTGCCCGTTCAAATTCGTCGCTGGTTAAGCAAAGTGAATAGAACACTTTAAAAAGCTCGATCGCCGATTCCAAATCTAATACTTTTAACCAGTTTCGATGAGTCAAATCAATGTTCAAAGTAATAGGCTGAATGCTTTCATAGCTCAATCCTGTTTGATGAACTTGTTGCAGCCAACCAGGATTTTCTCGCTTGGCTTTACTATAGTCCAGTACGAAGTTATACAGAATTATATCGTGTTCTAAAAAGGCATTCTCAGCTAAGTCCTCTACTGTGCGTGGATAAAGCTTCGATGATTCAATTGTTGGATCAGGTCCATTTTCAATCAAGAAATTAACGATGTTCGATCCTAAACAAATATGTCTCACAATCAGATAGCACGCTTCTGGCGAAACGAAGTGCTTAAGAAACCAGGCAGCGGAACGATGCATCACTACATAATTGCTGAACTGAAAGGGTAACAGCCGTTTCACTGTCATGATTAACGCCAATAACACATTAGCAACTAGCTTGATCGGTAGCAGTAAATAGGCTCGTGTCCAGCTTCTTAAATCTTGAATCATGTGAGCTTTAGCGACTGGATCAACGGGAATAGCAGTATCTAAATACAATGCATCCCAAGCGTTAGGATTTTGGCGATCGCGAGGTTCTGGTGTGTAAACTGGAGCATCAAGGAGAGGCTCAGCTACAGGCAGAATTGCAGTTTGTTCGAGGTCAGTCATTGTCATAACGTGATGTAAATTAAGTGAAAAGATTCATCGTTCAGAAATAGTAGGATCGCTTTTACCTGCGACCCTGAATGCACCCTAGTCCTAATCATCGAATTTCTTCCAGTTGCATTAGGTAAAGTCGTGCCGTTACCTGTGCCGTTTTCACAATCCGCTGAGCAATTTCCATCGTCATCCACTCCGCATTCAAAATGTCATTCAGCTTGCCAATGTGGGCTTCATCGTTTGCGCCGTGATATGCCAAAAACGAGACCTGCTCATCTTTTAAGTTTAGGGTTTGCTTAATTTGCGCTGCCCATTTTGCCGCTAAATTATTCCCCAATCCTTCAATAATAAACATGCTGCCAATCAAATCTACTGGGTTTTCCCGCGAGGCTTGATGGAAAATAAATGCGGAGAGTGCCTCACTGCCCAAGTTCTTTTCTGCATTCACAATCTCTTGCAAGTCGCCACCCACAGACACGTAATTTCGCTCCAACATTTGAAAATCGCGGTGTTCATCTTGAGCATGTCCAATAAAGGTAGACCGCAACCGAAAATCGCTCATGTTAGAGGCAGCGCGGGCAATCCACCGGGCACCTTCCACCACTTGAGGGCGCAAGTTTCGCAGCAGCGCTTTATAATCCTCCAGCGTGAATTCCCCTCGGTGCAGTCGGCGTAACATCGGCAGCGATCGCAACTTACGTTCAAACTCCAACCACACTAAGGCAAGTTGCCGCAATAAATATGCAGAAGCGGTCTCAGTGGCGAGGGGCAATTGACGTTCGCGTAGCGTCTCCGTAGGAGATATGACGATTGACGATTGACGATTGGCGATCTCCTCATCTTCTCCCATGACTTCCCTATTCCCTATCCCCTGTTCCCTATTCCCTGCTTCAACCACCGTTAGCAACATATACGCCGTCGTGAACCTGCCGCTTTCGGGAATAAAACAAAAGATTTTTTGTCCCACTTTGAGGTTGCCAGAGTGGAATAGTTCTTCCAGCATCAGATAAATGGAAGCGCAGCCTGTATTTCCACGAGTGTATAGATTGGTAAACCACTTTTCTTCCGGGATCATGCAGCCTGCTTTATCTAAAAGCTCCACGATTTGTCCTTTGAAAAAGTGAGAAGAATAGTGACACAGCAGCCAGTCGATATCATCTGGTTTAACTCGTCCCAATTCAATCAGTTTCAGCCAACCTTCTACGCCTAGTTTGACGACGTTATCCAGCAGGCGAATATTTTGTCGCAGATTAATTACCCCTGCTTGAGTTGCTTCGGTATAGGAGGAATAATCTGTCCAGCTTTTTTGTGCTGCTTCATTATCGGTTCCGGCATACATACAAACGGGGTAAGCATTGGCATGAGAAACCATTTCGATCCATTCTATTTTGAGGCTAATTCCAGTTGGATTCGGATGATTTTGAACGAGGAAAGCTCCGGCTCCATCGGAGAGCATCCAGCGTAAAAACTCACTGTCAAACCCTAAAGATTTTCCAGCTTGAATGTCGGTTTCTGCTTCAAAGTTTGTGTTTTTAAATAGGCGAGAGGGAAGTTCAGAGGCAACCGCGATCGCGTTTCTTTTTTCTCCCAACTTTATTTGCGAAGCGGCATACTTTAATGAGCCAACTCCAGCACAACAAACGCCCATACTGGTATTCAATTCAATTGGAGAAAACTCAGGAAGTTCGCCATGCACCATACTGGCAAAGCCTGGAACTAGCAAATCTGCCCAGGTCGTTCCGGCACACAGTAAATCGATTTCATTCGCAGGAAAATCTAGTTTTTTCAGCGCATCTTGTACTGCATAAGCCGCCATTTGGCTGTTCAAGTAAGTCGTTTTTTGATTTTTATCTAGCGCGTAATATCGCTGTTGAATTCCATTACTTTTAAGAATCCGACTTTTTACTTTCGAGGGGCGATCGTTCACCAAGCCAAGATAGTCTTCCATTTCATGGTTACTAATGGAATTTCCAGGTAAGAATTTACCAATGCTATTGATAAAAGCGCCGTACATAGTTGCTCCTTGTAGGGAAATAATGATTTTTTAGTAAAGCGTTTGAGTGGGAAGAGGGCGTTTTTTGTTCCTATCCCAAGCATGGCAAATACTTTTTCAATAATTGGCTGACTTTTTGGCTGACTTTTTGGGATACGACTTTGGTATAGCTATTGCCAGGACAGTTAGGACATAGACTGAGAGGTATCCCTAAGCCTAGGAGAGTGAGTGCATCAATGGCAAAAGCGTACAGTTACGACTTGCGACAAAAGGTGATCAATGCCATCCAATTGGACGGCATGAAGAAGAGCGAAGCCGCCCAAGTGTTTCAACTGGGTCGCAACACGATCGCCTAGGGGAAGCCTTGCGTCGGTTTAAGCAGGCAGGCATCACCTATCAGGCGGGGGAGGCGTTGGTGTCGG
>NZ_JBFPDP010000064.1:19961-24360 GCF_040830845.1 Sivoneniella epilithica UHCC 1019 | reverse complement strand
ACCCCCATGAGCTTGAGCAAACTCTCTAAACCGTTGCCAGTCCGTGATTTTATGTCTATTTCCCCGCTGATAATGGGCGTTAGCTTGGCAGGTGCCAGTTTCCTCCTTTCGCTTCAGCACTGCCGCAGATTCTTGTGCTTCCCATTGCTGGCATCGCCTCAAATTCTCAACAAAGTCACGTCCTGCTTGGGGAGACTGATTCCATAGATCGACACCCTGCACCAGAACGTTGATGCTCAGTGAAACACCCATATTCTCAGCATCCTGGAGTAGATGAGGAATTGCCTCTTGGCGCGCCCGATCAAGTCCCCGTTGTTCTGCATCCGCGACGGAAGTAGCTTCAAGTTGCCAGCTAAATGTACCTTGATTGGTGGCAGAGTTACCGGGATCGGTGTGCTGCTGCCAAATTGAGGTTTTACCACCCTCTGGTGTACGAGTGCCTTCAGCAACTCTGATCGCGATCGCTCCAAGACTATCCGGCGTAGCAAACAACCGCTCTACTTCCGCCCTCAACGTCACAAGCTCTGGGACGATCTGAGATTGATGTTTTGGTAGCGGTCGAAAACTAACCTGAGACAAGGCAATGGTAAAGCTACTAGAGATCATTAGCAAAGCAGCAAAGGAAAGTTTTGTGAGTGCCGCTTCAGTCCAACTTCGGGTGAAAACTGGGTATGAGTGTGAATGGCGATCGCGGCGCTTCTGGCACATGTGGCAATCTCGTTGCTGCCGTCGAAGAGACTTGGGTGAGTTAGCCAATCGCGATCGCGGTTACTCATCTGTTGTTGCTGTTGCTGCTTTCTCAAGCTGCGGGAGTGAGTTAAATGATTCATGCGTGACTAGCGGTTCTACAAACGATGAAAGGAAGAATACGAAGTGGGCATCTGTATCCTTATCTCCCTTGCCCTGGTGGGCAACCCGCTATACGACCTCCTTTGAAATGCGAAACTTTCGATTCCAGACGTTGAAGTTGGGTGAATGATAACTCAAACATCAACTAATTAGATCTATACATTAAGACAGATTATCAACCAACTTGGAATATCACTTTTTCGCTATCACTGTACGAAGTGATGTTCACTCATTAGCTGCATTACCACTCGTCTCTACATAACATTGAAGTTGGTACAAGCGGCAGAATAGGCTTTTTGAACTAACTACAACCTTCAGTTATCCTTGAGTTTAACTCATTCCAAAGGCAGAACCTTAGAGCCACTAATTAGAACTTTAGCAATAGGACAATCAATACAAACCGCGTTAACGTAGGTGGAATGTTCGCAAGGAGAGACAGTAACGAATCTACCTGCATCAAATTGTACCAAAGCCGTTACGACTACTTTAGCTATCATGGCTACCTGGGTAGGCGCAGGACTGGAAGTCGCCCAAGCTTGATCAAGCAATGATTTAGCTAACGGTATTTATCTCTACGGGCAAGTCGCGCAGCCCAATCAGATTTTTAAGGAATACATGATTTTTCAGCAGCGCAATGGTGAAGTGATCGGCGCACTCTACTACTTACGTTCTGAATTTCAGTGCTTTAAAGGCAACCTCAATAATACAACACTAGAGATCCAACCGCTCGCCACGGAAACCGCAGTTCAGAGCAAAACGACTGCCGAACTGGATAAGTTGCATCGCATCAACACCATGAGTGCCAGCGATCGTTAAGTTCTTGCGGCTTGTCAGCAGGCAGCTGCAACTAAGCCGATCTCATCTACATCAGCTTCAAGCACCCAAATCTCAGCGTTTTAGACAAGTTGAGTTTTGAAATTGCAGATTCTATTGAAATTAGGAAGATGCCAATATGAGGAACGTAAAAGAGCGCCGTATCGGAATCTCTTCTGCATCAGAGAATCCTGAGTATCTCAAAGGCTACCGAGATGGTGTGCGATCGACGGACGGCGGTCGTTTTGTGGCTGGCGATGGGTTACTGGGCGCATTGCTGGCGATCGCGTTGATGGCAGGTGTCGGCTACCACTACGCCACCACTGGACGATTGCTGCCCACTGGCGTAGAAATAAATCCCAGGCTGCCGCTGCCTGATTCACAACGGTAGGTTTGATCAGGCAGTGATAATGTTCACTTGCAGGGAGAAGATCTACGAGACGTTATTCTAGATGGAGCAATTTTGCAAGGGGCAATGCTGGAGGGCGCAAACTTGAGCCGTTCTGATCTGGTGGTTGCCAACATGACTGAGTCCCAATTAAGCGAGGCAAACCTGAGTCAAGCAAATTTAGCGGCTGCCAATTTAGAGCAGGCAAATTTGAGCGGGGCTGATTTAGCGGTTGCCGATCTGTCTCAAGCAAACTTGCAAGCAGCCGATCTCAACCAGACAAATTTAAGCGGAACGAACTTGAAGGGAGCGAATACTGAGGGTACGCTGCTTGATGAGAAGTCCGTCTAGCGATCGCCGAAGTTAATCACAGAACAAAGGGCTGCTCATTAAATCGACTGATATTCAACCTCTAATAAGATTTCTCAAAAAGATCTGACCCATTGAAATTGTGCCCTTCGACTGCGCTTAGAACATCTAGCTGCGGCTACACTCAACTAGCAGGTAGTTTTCTCTAGAAGTCTCCTAATATCATTAAGCCGATCGCAAATCCGCCAGTAATAGATTCATTCGCTCTGCTACATCTGCTTTCGCACTTGGATCGGCATCATACAAAAATACATCAAGCACGAACCAGCGACACAGTAACGGATCAGTCAGAATCAGCTTTAGCATCACTTGATTCAATACTTCTGTCACTAATTCATCTGGTAAACGACGGATTTCATCACGAATTGCCAGAGCGGTCTCAAGCTGCTGGGTTTCGCCAACTTTAATCACAGCTTGAGCGATCGCCTCAATCAATTGAGTAAAGCCATCCTGTAACGGGTTCACTCCATTTCGACTGACTTGTTTATGCTGAAATTGATCTTCCAAAGTATTTGTCGAAACAAAGAGAGCATTAATGCATGTCCAACTTTATTACACTCAGCTAAATGTGTATCCCTAACATCTATCTTTAGACTGACTTTGTAGACTTACGCTTCATTCTCAAGGGTGAGGACATTCTGCCTTTTGAAGCAGAAGATCCACATGGGAAGTTGTATATTTCTTCTGAGAGGTTTTCTGACAAAACTGCTTCAGTTTCCCATCAACACTTACCTTCTAGGTCACCGTTTATGACAATTGCTCAAGCGCCTAGCGAAACCGACAATCTCGACCTGAAGCAACTGCTCAAAGTTTTAACGGAAGTGAAGAAGGGTAATTTCTCCATCCGAATGCCCTACGACCAGACGGGGGTTGCAGGTAAGATTGCCGATACGCTGAATGACATCATCGATAAAAACGAGCAAATGACCGGGGAGCTAGAACGGATTAGCACCGTTGTGGGGAAGGAAGGAAAGACGAATGAACGGGCATCGTTGAGTGGTGCAAAGGGTTCCTGGAAAGCGTGTGAAGGCTCCATCAATACCTTGATTGTGGATTTGGTGCAGCCAATGGCTGCGATCACGCGCGTCATTCGATCGGTCGCAAATGGGGATTTGTCGCAGGCGATCGCGACGGAAATCGAAGGGCGATCGCTGCAAGGGGAATTTCTGCAAACGGCGCAGATCGTCAACACCATGGTGGATCAGCTGCAATCCTTTGCTTCTGAGGTGACGCGGGTAGCACGGGAAGTGGGCACCGAAGGCAAACTGGGCGTACAAGCAGAAGTGAAAGGGGTGGCTGGCACCTGGAAAGACCTGACCGATAACGTCAACTCGATGGCGGGAAATTTGACGGCACAGGTACGGAACATTGCGGAAGTGACGACCGCTGTGGCAAACGGCGATCTCTCCAAGAAAATTACGGTGGATGTAAAGGGCGAAATTCTCGATCTTAAAAGCACGATCAACATCATGGTGGATCAGTTGAATTCCTTCGCGTCCGAAGTGACACGGGTAGCGCGCGAGGTGGGAACGGAAGGCAAGCTGGGCGTACAGGCGCAAGTTCCGGGGGTGGCTGGCACCTGGAAAGATTTGACCGACTCTGTGAATTCGATGGCAGGAAACTTGACGGCACAGGTACGGAACATTGCCGAAGTCACAACCGCTGTAGCCAATGGCGACTTGTCCAAGAAAATTACCGTCGATGTCAAAGGTGAAATTTTGGATTTGAAAAGCACCATTAACACGATGGTGGATCAGTTGAATTCCTTCGCTTCGGAAGTGACGCGGGTGGCGCGAGAAGTGGGAGCCGAAGGCAAATTGGGCGGTCAGGCGGAAGTACGAGGGGTGGCGGGCACCTGGAAAGATTTGACCGACTCCGTAAACTTCATGGCAGGAAATTTGACTGGACAGGTGCGAAATATTGCGGAAGTGGCAACGGCGATCGCCAATGGCGACTTGTCTCGCAAAATTACGGTAGACG
>NZ_JBFPDP010000064.1:0-19863 GCF_040830845.1 Sivoneniella epilithica UHCC 1019 | reverse complement strand
CGTGAAGGGCGAAATTTTAGAGCTGAAGAATACTGTTAACACGATGGTGGATCAGTTGAATTCCTTCGCCTCGGAAGTGACGCGGGTGGCGCGAGAAGTGGGCACCGAAGGGAAGTTGGGCGTACAGGCAGAGGTGAAAGGGGTGGCGGGCACCTGGAAAGACCTCACCGACAACGTAAACCTGATGGCAGGAAATTTAACCGGACAGGTGCGAAACATTGCGGAAGTGGCAACGGCGATCGCCAATGGCGACCTGTCTCGCAAAATTACGGTAGACGTGAAGGGCGAAATTTTAGAGCTGAAGAATACTGTTAACACGATGGTGGATCAGTTGAATTCCTTCGCCTCGGAAGTCACACGGGTGGCGCGAGAAGTGGGAGCCGATGGTAAACTCGGCGGTCAGGCGCAGGTGCGAGGGGTGGCTGGCACCTGGAAAGACCTGACCGACTCTGTGAACTTCATGGCAGGCAGCTTGACAGCGCAGGTGCGGAATATTGCCGAAGTCACCACGGCAGTCGCCAATGGCGACTTGTCTAAGAAAATTACCGTCGATGTGAAGGGTGAGATTCTGGATTTGAAAAGCACGATCAACATCATGGTGGATCAGTTGAATTCCTTCGCCTCTGAGGTGACGCGGGTGGCGCGGGAGGTGGGAACGGAAGGCAAGCTGGGCGTACAAGCCGAAGTGCGAGGGGTAGCTGGCACCTGGAAGGACTTGACCGATTCTGTAAACTCAATGGCAGGAAACTTGACCGCACAGGTACGGAACATTGCCGATGTGACGACGGCTGTAGCCAACGGCGACCTCTCCAAGAAAATCACCGTCGATGTGAAGGGCGAAATTCTGGAACTGAAAAACACGATCAACACGATGGTGGATCAACTCAGTTCCTTTGCCTCCGAGGTGACGCGGGTAGCGCGGGAGGTGGGGACGGAAGGGAAACTGGGTGTACAGGCGCAGGTTCCGGGGGTAGCTGGCACTTGGAAAGACCTGACAGACAATGTGAACTCGATGGCGGGGAATTTGACTGGGCAGGTACGGAATATTGCGGAAGTGGCAACGGCGATCGCCAATGGCGACCTTTCCAAGAAAATCACCGTACAGGTGAAAGGCGAAATTTTGGAACTGAAAAACACGATCAACATCATGGTGGATCAACTCAGTTCCTTTGCCTCTGAGGTGACGCGGGTAGCACGGGAAGTGGGCGCGGAAGGCAAACTGGGCGTACAAGCCGATGTGCGCGGTGTGGCTGGCACCTGGAAAGATTTGACCGACTCCGTGAACTTCATGGCAGGTAGTTTGACGGCACAGGTACGGAACATCGCGACGGTCACAACCGCTGTAGCCAACGGCGACTTGTCTAAGAAAATTACCGTCGATGTGAAGGGCCGAAATTCTGGAACTGAAGAACACCGTTAACACGATGGTGGATCAGTTGAATTCCTTTGCTTCCGAGGTGACGCGGGTGGCGCGGGAAGTGGGCGCGGAAGGCAAACTGGGCGTACAGGCAGAAGTGGGTGGCGTGGCTGGCACCTGGAAAGATTTGACCGACTCCGTGAACTTCATGGCAGGCAGTTTAACCGCCCAAGTCCGAAACATTGCCGAAGTCACGACTGCTGTGGCAAACGGTGACTTGTCCAAGAAGATCACCGTCGATGTGAAGGGCGAAATTCTGGATTTGAAAAGTACCATCAACATCATGGTGGATCAACTCAATTCCTTCGCTTCCGAAGTCACACGGGTAGCGCGGGAAGTGGGAACCGAAGGCAAGTTGGGCGTACAAGCCCAAGTATCGGGCGTGGCTGGCACCTGGAAAGACTTGACCGATTCCGTGAACTCGATGGCAGGAAATTTGACGGCACAGGTACGGAACATTGCTGAAGTCTCCACCGCGATCGCGAATGGAGACCTGTCCAAGAAAATCACGGTGGATGTGCGTGGCGAGATTTTTGAACTGAAAAACACCGTCAATACGATGGTGGATCAACTGAGTTCCTTCGCTTCCGAGGTAACGCGGGTGGCACGGGAGGTGGGAACGGAAGGGAAATTGGGCGGTCAAGCTCAGGTGGTGGGTGTGGCAGGCATTTGGAAAGAT
Organism: Sivoneniella epilithica UHCC 1019; assembly: GCF_040830845.1. NCBI lineage: Bacteria > Bacillati > Cyanobacteriota > Cyanophyceae > Leptolyngbyales > Leptolyngbyaceae > Sivoneniella > Sivoneniella epilithica. Next base: position 17,767 of record NZ_JBFPDP010000064.1, on the reverse strand, counting down.
CTGACCGACAATGTGAACTCAATGGCAGGAAATTTGACCGCCCAAGTGCGAGGCATTGCCAAAGTGGTGACGGCTGTGGCAAACGGGAATTTGAAACAAAAACTGATGCTGGATGCCAAAGGTGAGATCGAAACCCTAGCAGACACGATCAATGAAATGATCGATACCCTGGCAACCTTTGCCGACCAAGTGACAACCGTAGCGCGGGAAGTGGGAATTGAAGGAAAACTGGGTGGTCAGGCGAAAGTGCCCGGTGCATCCGGCACCTGGCGCGACCTCACCGACAACGTGAACGAACTGGCAGCCAACTTGACGACTCAGGTGCGTGCGATCGCGGAGGTGGCAACCGCCGTGACGAAAGGTGACTTAACACGAGTCATTGCTGTGGAAGCCCAGGGTGAAGTCGCCATCCTGAAAGATAACGTCAACCAGATGATCGCCAATCTGCGCGAAACCACTCAAAAGAATATTGAGCAAGACTGGCTCAAAACGAATCTGGCAAAATTTACCCGCATGTTGCAGGGGCAGCGCGCCCTAGAAACCGTCTCCAAACTCATCTTGTCCGAACTGGCTCCCCTGGTATCGGCTCAGCATGGAGTTTTCTACATGCTGGAAACGAGCGAAATGCATCCGCCATTCCTCAAACTGCTGAGTACCTATGCATATCGGGAACGGAAAAATCTGGCGAATCGCTTCTATCTCGGCGAAGGCTTGGTGGGGCAGTGTGCCCTGGAGAAAGAGCGAATTCTCGTCACCGAAGTTCCTTTAGATTACATCCGGATTAATTCTGGACTGGGTGAAGCCTCACCGATGAATGTCGTTGTGTTGCCTGTTTTATTTGAAGGACAAGTAACGGCTGTGGTCGAACTGGCATCTTTTAATCGCTTCAATGAAATTCATCTCACCTTCTTCGATCAACTGACTGAGAGTATCGCGATCGTCCTCAATACGATCGCGGCGAGTATGCGAACCGAGGAACTGCTGAAACAATCTCAGTCCTTAGCAGAAGAGATGCAAGGGCAACAAACCGAACTCACTGATACCAACCGTCGTTTGGAACAACAAGCCCAATCTTTGAAAGCTTCGGAAGACTTACTGAAGAATCAGCAAGAACAACTCCAACGCACGAACGAAGAACTCCAGGAAAAAGCCGAATTACTTGAACTACAAAACACCGAAGTAGAACGTAAAAATAGTGAAATTGAACAGGCGCGACTTTCATTGGAAGAAAAGGCTGAACAATTAGCGCTGACTTCCAAATACAAGTCCGAATTCCTGGCAAATATGTCTCACGAATTGCGGACACCCCTGAATAGCCTGCTGATTCTGGCACGCCTGTTGTCTGACAACACCGACACTAACCTGACTCCCAAACAGGTGGAATACTCCCAAACCATTTACTCCGCTGGCAACGATCTGTTGGGACTAATCAACGACATCCTCGACTTGGCAAAGATCGAATCAGGTACGATTTCTGTAGACGCTGAACAAATCCTATTTGCCGATCTCCAGGTTCATCTCGAACGCACCTTCCGGCAAGTTGCCGTCGATCGCAAACTCGACTTTCAACTCCACTTCAACGAACAGTTGCCCCATACCCTGTATACCGATGCGAAGCGACTACAACAGGTCTTGAAAAACCTGCTGGCAAATGCCTTTAAGTTTACCGAGCGGGGACAGGTTCGGTTGGATATTAATGTAGTTACCGCAGGTTGGAGTCCCGAAAAATCTAGCCTCAATCAAGCCGATCGCGTCATTGCCTTTGCTGTCACCGATACGGGTATCGGCATTGCGCCAGAAAAGCAACAGATTATTTTTGAAGCCTTTCAACAGGAAGATGGCACCACCAGCCGTCGCTATGGCGGCACGGGCTTAGGCTTGTCCATCAGCCGCGAAATTGCTCAACTTCTGGGCGGTGAAATTCGCCTGGTGAGTGAACTGGGTCGAGGCAGCACGTTTACCCTCTACTTGCCATTGACTTACGCTGGTGGGGAGTTGGGAAGAACCCTGCCGGGCATCCTAGAAAGGGAAATAGGAGGGCGACGATCGTCGCTGCTGAATAGCGCTCCGTCCCAGCCTGCTAACTCAACGATCGCGCTCCGACCGGATGAAATCGTGTCGCCGAGAATCCCAGATGCCATCCCGGTGACGGCTCAACAAGTGGGCACCTTCTCAGCCGAAACGATCATTGAAGACGATCGCGTCTCGATTGAATCCGGCGATCGCTCCCTGCTGATCATTGAAGACGATCTCAACTTTGCCCGAATCTTGCTCGATTTGTCGCGGCAACATGGCTTCAAAGGTTTAATTGCCAGCCGAGGCGATGTCGGACTCCAGATGGCGCAAGAATTTCAACCCTCTGCCATCATGCTAGACATCCGCTTGCCGATTCTGGATGGCTGGACGGTGTTGAACTACCTGAAACATGACCCCAGCACACGCCATATTCCCGTCCACATTATGACGATCGAAGATGGGCAGGATCGCAGTTTGCGACAAGGCGCGATCGCCTACCTGCAAAAACCTGTTAGTAGCGATTCACTGCTCAACGCCCTCGCCAGCATGAAAGAATTTGTCGAACGGTTGGTGAAAAACCTGCTTGTGGTTGAAGATGACGACGCTCAACGTCAAAGCATCGTTGATCTGATTGGCGATGGAGATGTCAAAATTACTGCTGTCGGAACCGCCGCCGAAACTTTAACCGCCATCCGTTCAGAGCGATTTGACTGTTTAGTCCTCGATCTACTCCTACCCGATGCCAAGAACTTTGAGCTACTGGAACAAATCAAACGAGAGCCAAATTTGGGTCGGCTTCCCATCGTCATCTACACGGGCAAAGAGCTAACTACTCAAGAAGAAGTGGAACTGCGCCGTTTGTCCGACACCTTGATTCTCAAAGACGCGCGATCGCCCGAACGTCTGCTTGATGAAACCACTCTCTTCTTGCATCGGATTCAGGCAAATCTACCCAGTCGTCAGCGCACCATTCTGGAACAACTACGACGCAGCGATCCGATTTTGACGGGTAAAAAGGTTCTCATTGTCGATGACGACATTCGCAACATCTTCGCCCTCACCAGCATGTTAGAACGACAGCAAATGCGAATCCTCTATGCCGAAAACGGTAACGATGGGATTCAGATGCTGCAAGCGAACCCAGATGTGGATGTCGTGTTAATGGACATTATGATGCCCGGAATGGATGGCTACGAAACCATGCAAGCCATTCGTCAAATGGGTCAGTTTATGCATCTACCCATGATTGCCCTGACTGCCAAAGCCATGAAAGGCGATCGCGAAAAATGTCTTGAAGCAGGTGCAACCGACTACATCACCAAACCTGTAGAAATCGAACACCTCCTCTCACTCTTGCGAGTTTGGTTGTCGCAATCGAGGGAATAGGGAATAGGGATCAGAAATTGACCACAACCTAGAACCTAAAACCTAGAACCTAAAACCCAGAACCTCCTTCCCTCACTCCTTGACTCCCCCATCCCCTTACTCCCCTTCCTCCATGTCCTCCGAACTCAAAGTCAACATCCTGCTCATCGACGATCATGTCGAAAACTTGATCGCCTTAGAAGCCATTTTGGGTAGTTTAGGACAAAATCTGGTGAGAGCAGCTTCGGGTAAAGAAGCCCTCCGGTGTCTACTGAATCAAGACTTTGCTGTCATTTTGCTAGACGTACAAATGCCGGAGATGGATGGATTTGAAACTGCTTCCTTAATCCGACAACGTGAGCGATCGCAGTATACTCCAATCATTTTCGTCACCGCATTTAGCACCGATGATATGTGGCGGATGAGGGGCTACGCTCTCGGTGCCGTGGACTATTTGCTCAAACCAATCGAGCCAGAGATTCTCATTTCAAAAGTCTCAGTCTTTGTCGAGTTGTTTAAAAAGGCTCAGGAGATTCAGCGACAGTCGACTGAGTTAGCGATGCAGAAGATTGAGATTATGCGAGAGCAACTTGCCCGTCAACAAGCAGAGACCGCTAGCCGCATGAAAGACGAATTTATGGCGATCGTCTCCCATGAACTTCGCACCCCTCTGAACGCAATCCTGGGTTGGTCAAAGCTGCTAGTAGCCGACAAACTGGATGCCGAAAAAGCTCGTTCTGCGATTGAAACGATCAGCCGCAACGCTCAAGCTCAAGCCCAACTGATCGACGATATTTTGGATGTCGCTCGTTTAATGCGGGGCAAATTACGGCTTAATCTACAACCGATCGATTTGTTCAACCTAATCGCGGTCGAAATCGACTCCATCCGTCCATCTGCCGACACGAAAGGCATTCGCCTCGTCAATCAGATCACCTCTGATACTTGCATCGTTAGAGGTGATCTGCAACGACTTCAGCAAGTCCTGCGAAACCTACTCTCGAATGCCATCAAATTCACCCCAGAAGATGGACAGGTGGAGGTGAAGCTAGAGTGTGTTGAGCATGGGAGAGTGGATGAGTGGATGAGTAGAGGGGTGAATGACTACCCATTGACCTATCGACCCATCGACCCCTCCACCCCTTCACCCCTTCACGCTCAAATCACTATCACAGACACGGGCGTTGGCATTGATCCTAATTTTCTACCTCACATCTTTGAATACTTTCAGCAGGCAGACTCGTCTTCCACCCGCTCCCATGATGGGTTAGGACTAGGATTAGCGATCGTTCATCAGTTAGTAGGGTTGCACGGTGGTCAGATTAATGTCACCAGTGAGGGAACAGGCAAAGGATCGACGTTTACCATCCATCTGCCTTTGCAAGTTGCATCTCAAGTTGCCCCGTCGCCCGATCCGTCAATCTCATCTGCCAGTTCAACCGCAAACCTCATGCTCAGTAGCATTATGGTACTGGTCGTGGATGACAATCCTGATAATCGCGGTTATATTGTGACCGTGTTGGAGCAAGCAGGTGCTCAAGTCATTGCGGTTGCGAGTGGACAAGCGGCAATGGATTATTTGCAGCACTCCCAGCCCGATGTGCTATTAACAGATGTGGCGATGCCCGAAGAAGATGGCTACGAGTTGCTCCAGCGCATTCAAGAGTTTGAACGCGATCGCGGGGTGACTATTCCGGCGATCGCGCTGACAGCGTATGCGAAGGAGAAAGATCGGATGAAGGCGATTTCAGCCGGATTTCAACACTTTCTGACCAAGCCCATTACTCCCACTGAGCTTACTCAAGCAGTAGCAGAGGTCGCTCACTTAACATCTGGAAAAAGTGCGTCATTGTTTTTATGAATGTTTGGGTTGCCAGTTTGTTGAACACTAGCAATCTGGCGAGCATGACTGTTTCGCGCATCCATCAACTTTATCGCTTCTACTGACTGAATTATGGTTAGTGTCACGAACAGCAATTGGTAAAGTCTGCGTCCCCCGCTTGAAATACATCCTTCTAGAGATACCACTTACCTTGAATGTAGGCGATCGCAAAGAGGATGTCGATCAACAGAATTCCCCAGAGCGGAAGTTTAGCAAAGCCAGCATACTCGATCGCCACAATGCCATCAAACGGCGTGACCTGTCTAAAACGCCTTCGCGATCGTACCAGGCAAGGTTAAGCGCACGAGTTCTCACTTCGGAAAGGTCGCATCAGCACCAATAGTTAGCGTCAACCCCTCAATAGGCTGCGCTTGATTGAGCAAATGATGGCTAGTGCCATATAGCCATGCGTCTACTCCACCTGCTGCCTCAGCTTCGGTGAAGGAGACTTCACTACTGATGGATGTCGCTGCTGCCAGCAACCATGTTCCAACGACGGCTGCATCCATTCAAGCCCTCCCTTGCTTGTCGAACGACCATGCTTTGACTAGAGAGACTGCCAGAGCAAACGACATTTGCCTTGCAGCGACGCAATTGACACTATCTTGTTGTATCCCTATTGTGATGATCGCAACGATCGGCAAACCTGTGTGGAATAATTCGTATGATTTCGGGTCTCAGCTTTTTGGTTTGTCTGGTGTTGAGTGCCGTGCTGACATTCTATCTAGTAGATTGTCAGCCTTGATTTGATGGGTAAATGAGATGATAATTTGAGCTATCTCAATCAGGCAAACCATCATGGTGAGAAAGAAATACATCGTCTCTCTAACTGCTGAAGAACGAGAAGAGTTGGAGCAACTCACGACAACTGGCAAAGTTGCTGCCTACAAAATGAACCATGGGCGGATTTTGCTCAAAGTCGATATAAACCAAGAGGATGGAGGTTGGACGGATGAAGCAATTAGCCAAGCGCTCGACATCAGTGTGGCAACGATTGAACGGGTACGGCAACGGTTTGTCGAAACAAGCTTAGAGTGTGCTTTGAGTCGGGCAGTGCAGCAACAGCGCAAACCGCACCGCCTTGATGGAGAGCAAGAAGCCCATCTGATTGCAATCACCTGTAGTGAGTCACCCGCAAGGACACGCCCGCTGGAGTCTGTGCTTGTGAGCCGAACGGATGGTGGAATTAGAGTATGTCGAGAGTGTCTCGCATGAAACGATTCGGCAAACGCTGAAAAAAACGACATCAAGCCCTGGTTGAGAGAATGCTGGGTCATTCCCCCCGAAGCTAATGCCCGGTTTGTCTATTACATGGAGGATGTACTGAGTGTGTACACCCGTGCTTACGACCCTCGCTATCCAGTCGTGTGTTTCGACGAAACCAGCAAACAGTTGGTCAAAGAAACCCAAATTCCGTTGCCGATGGAACCGGGACAACCACTGCGCTATGACTGTGAGTATGAACGCAATGGGGTGTGCAATCTGTTTATGTTCGTTGAACCCTTAGCGGGTTGGAGACATGTAGAAGTCACAGAACGCCGCACTAAGCAGGATTAGACCCAGCAAATGAAATACTTGGTCGATGTGCGTTACCCCGATGCACAGTGGGTGACAGTCGTGCAAGATCAACTCAACACCCATGACCCCTCGGCTTTGTATGCCACCTTTGAACCTCAAGAAGCCAAGCGTATTTTAGAAAAATTGGAATTTCACTACACCCCTATCCACGGCAGTTGGCTCAATATGGCAGAAAGTGAACTGAGTGTGTTAGCCCGTCAATGTCTCGACCGCTGCATTCCTGACCCACTAGCATTGCAACGAGAAACATTGGCGTGGGAACAGCGCCGAAATACCCAATTGCGAACGATAGATTGGCGATTTACCACTGAATGATGCTCGGATTAAACTCAAACGGCTTTACCCATCATTTCAACCTTAACAGACCACTAGTGCAACGAATAGAAAGTTATGCGACTGTAAGGTGGGTATTTTGCCCGCACAGACTCCTAGCGTGCGCTACAGGTGTTGCAGAATTTATTACTGTCTACTAGGGCGTACCTTTCCCTGAGATCGTGTGAATCTCGCTCCAAACAATACTTAGCAAAACGGGTGGCACTTCAGCCAGCGACAGTTGCCGTTCTTGCTGAAGGAAAAATAACTCTCCAAGCTGCACCTCAAAATCGTCTTGGTTTACGGGGGGATGACCGGAACAGGCGATAACGGCTGAGAGATTCAGGCTCTCAAACTGCTTGCGATATTCTACTGTCCAGCCGTGTTCAAAGTCTTCGCTGTGGGGCAGATAGCCAAGCTGCATCGCTTGATGGCGAAGTGGATGTTGATCGAGGGAGAGTCCGGCAAAATCGCTGATGGACATCATTTGCTGGCTGGCAGCGGGGGGAGCATACACGGCTGTCCAGCGTTCAAATAGCGGGTTGATTTGGGCGGTGATTAGGTGCTGCTGCCATGCCTGGGTTAATTCTGGAGTCAGTAAAGTCGCCTGAGCCAGTCGCACGATCGCCGTTGGAGACAGGGTAATCAAATTTCCCTCAACATCCACGATCGTCTGATCTGCTTGCGATCGAAAAGTTTGGATTGGCTGGGTTGAGTGGTCGGTGAACATTGCCCAGATCACCTTTTGGCACAAGCGCCCACAGATCGGATGAACACGCAAAAACAGTTCCCAATCGGCAAACGTCCAGCTTCGTTGAGTGCAGAGGGCTTCGTAGAGGCGGGCTTGCTGCTGCGATCGCACGAGATCCACTTGCTTTTTGGTAGCTGTCCACTGTTGTTTGGCGGCTTTCACCTGTTCCGCGTCGTCATCTTTGTGGGCGGTAGGCAGAGATTTCAGCACTTTGCCACTGCGATCGGTCAAAATCAGCTTGCATTCCCCGTCTAAACAAGCCGTGAACTGACGAGCGCCATAGTTCAGCAGCAGCGATCCGTCCTCCGCTAGCCCACACCAGGGAATGGTGCGATCGCCCAGTTCTGCCAGCGTCCAGCCTTGCCGCTCTGCCAACTGGTGTACACACTGCTGGGCGGCTTCCTGAATTTTCTGGGTGCGAAAGCGGTTGGCGATCGCCAGCAACAACTGAATTACCGCAAAATCATTGCTCCATGCCAGCATTTGCACTAAGGCGAGACACTGGGCTAGGCGATTGCCAAAGTAGGTTTTCAGGTAGCGGTTGATCACAGGAACTATCGCTGCCCCGCCACAGGCTCCCGCTACTGCCAACACGCCTTTCTCTTTGGTGGCGCTCGTAACCTGGGTATCCTGATTGATCCAGCTTTCCAGGACAAATTGCCCAAACTGCTGGCGATCGTCGGATTGCCAGAGTTTGGCGTATTGCCTTAGCAGGGGGCTGGGTTCCGGGTTTTTCTGCTGATAGCTCTGCACAATAAACCAGGTCAGGATTTGGCGATCGACGGGTTCGCCTGTGTCCTGCCAGTGAACCGGGGGAAGCAACGAAAATGGGAACCAGACTAGTGCTTTAGGAAGGGCTTTTCGCAAGCCGTCTTGAGCTTCTTGCAGCAGGTGGGATCGATCGAGAAATTCTTCGATATCAGCGCCCAGTTTCTCCAGCGATCGCAGCAGCGCATCTCGCACCGCTCCAGTGATTCGACGACGCAGGGCAGCCTGAAGTTGAGGAATGACCGTGCGATCTTGAAGGCGGGTCAGCCAATGGATTGCGGTAATCTGCACGGCTGGATCACTGTGGTTGAGCAGTTGGTGCAGACGTTCCTGGGTTCCGGGGCGACGATCTAGGCAACGTTGAGCCAGAGGCATTTCGACTTGCAGCCCGTTCAGCGCCACCTCCCACAGAGGCGGCACAAACCGAGTCGGTAGCTGGGGAAACTTCTCTAGAATCCGGAAAAGCTGCCGTCGAGCCGATTGCTCATGGATGTAGTAAAGCTGAGGAAAGGGAGCCAGCCCCCACAGCAAGTCCAAAATCGGCAGGCGCTCAGCGAAGTATTCCCAAATCGCCCGATCGCCCCAGCCCCAAAACGGCATCTCCTCCCGATTCAACATTTTCCAGGCGATCACTTCTCCCGGAATGCCCAGCACTTCCAGCCCCGCCGCCAGATAGCGCAGGCTGCTATCGGGGCAACGATGTTGACACCAGCGCTGTAGATCGGCGTTGATCTCCCACTCCTTCCAGTACCACGCCTGGGGGATCACGGCGTTGGGAACTGTCTCGGATTCGATCGGCATCAGTTGCAGCAGCAGGAGCAGGCGAGTTACATGGATCAGGTCTAGCTGCGGGGTCTGGAGCAGTTGGCGAAACTGAGCCTCTATTTGGGGATGAATCAGGTAGTGGTAGACCGGAACGATCGCCAGACACTCCTCGGCTGTACCAAACTGAAGGCACTGAAACACGCGATCAACCCAATCATCCGAGGGCGGTTGCGGCTGGGGAATCTCTGGGTAACGCTGACATTCCGTCGCGTCGTACTTTGCCTGGGCTAACTCGTAGCAATGATGCAGCAGAGTGTGGATTATTTCGCCCACGATCGCAGGCAAAGGGTTCGCCAGTTCCACCCCAGGCAAGGGGGATAACAGGATTTCTGGTTCCGGTACACTCAGGCTGTCCAAATCCTGCAATGTCTGCTGAATGGCATTTTGCACTGTTGCCGTCTTTTCAATTTCCAGCCGTTCTTCCAAAAAGGGACGCGCCTCTGTGCCGATCAACTCGCCCAGAAGCCTAATGGCGTGGACCCGTTCAGTGAGCCGCCCCGCTTGGGCTTGGGCTTCGACAAAGGGAACGACCGCGATCGACTCTCGCTGTAGCACCCTCAGGGCAGCGGTGCGTTCCTGCTTAGAACTCCCGGTGGCGCGATCGACCAGTAGAGCCGCCACCGGAACTGGGGACATCTGAGAGACGGTCAGCATATCCAGAGCATGAAGGCGTTGCTCCAAGTCTGGATGCTCCAGCGCGGCGCGGATCACGCTCTCGTACTGGAGGCTGTAGGCGCTGAATTGCGGCAGATTGACCCCGATCCAGGCTAATCGCACCGCCATCTGTGTGCCCTCCTGATGCACATCTGCTAGAAACACCCAGCGAACTAGCGTATCCGGGGCTTCCCCCCGCCGCCGCAACAAAGACTCAATCACCTGGGCGGTAACAGCAGACGGTAGGGCAATTGGTTCCAGAGCAAACCGGAGTTGACTCAGATCAACAAGACAGATCAGAAACAACGCCAACCAGCCCTCCACCGGGGATCTGTGCCATTTCAGATTTTCAGCCTCGATCTCGTAGGCGCGGGTCAACCGATCGTAGAACTCAATGTCCTGAGTTGTCAGGCTGTGCAGCAGTTGCGATCGCAAACCATAGGACGGTGCTTGATACCAAGTGTGGGGCGAACTACGCTCATCCAACATCAAGATGAAGCGCTCTTGCAACTGCTGCAAAACAGCAGCATCCCCACCCTCAACCAGATACTTCAAAATTGCCTGGGGAATCGGTGCTTGATATCGCTCAAAATCTTGCAGGATCAGTTGGATCGACTGCTCTGATACCGCGATCGTGCTGCCCGAATCTGCCTCTTGAACCATCGTTGTATCAGCCCCATAGGGTTATATGTTGTTCCACCCTAACGGCTGCCTCCTAGCCTTGTCCAGCAATTCCAAATTCAAACACTAAGAGGAGTCAGTAGCAGGAGTAGGTTTTCCATCCGAGAGCCTAAAGTCAATCAAATGCTGCCAACTGTCGAACAGCAGATACTGGGTGAGGCTAAGAATATCTTGAAAGAAGCCTTAGCGAGTGCCGCGCTGTTGGCGAATCTGTTGGTAGGAGTCGTCCACCAGATGCAGCACCGTATGAAACAGAAATGCCAGCAGATTGAGGGTGAGTAAAAAGTTGGCTAACCGCTGTTGCCCATGCCCAAAATTGTGTTCCAGGTGGTAGCCTTTGGTTTTGAGGACATTGTGATTCTCATTTTCGGTTTTCCAGCGACTCCTGCCAGCGGTAATGACTTGGACAATCGCGAAAATTCCATCAGTGAGTCAAGATGGGATGGCAGAGGAGTAGATGAGTAAATAGCGATCGTGAAACTCATCATCCAAGTACGTTAGCATTTTAATTTATTTAGCGAGAAGTTAATAATAATTCGCATTAAATACTATACTTGGCTTAACAATTTGGCGTTAGGCATAGTTTGGAGTACAAGTGTATGTTGTTGGGCGTTGACAAAAGGAAATATGACCACTCCGCTAATTTCTGCTAATCGATTGAATCAGTCTACAAAATCACGATTGCTGGGTCTGGTTCTAGGTGCAATTCTGTTATCGATTTGTTTAATCTACAGTGTGACGCTCGGTGCGAGAGATATTCCCCTCCGAGTGATTTTAGAATCTTTCACAACGTTTGATAATTCCTACGATCACTTGGTGATTCAAACCTTGAGATTGCCCCGATCGCTGATTGCGATCGCAGTGGGTGCGGCTTTAGCCGTATCGGGCGCGTTGATGCAGGGACTCACTCGCAACCCATTAGCCGAAACTGGAATCTTGGGAATTGAAGCCGGGGGAGCCTTAGCGGTTGTGGGAACGCTGTTCGTTTTCGGGAGTGCTTCAACCTCTGTATACGCGGGAATGGCATTTTTGGGTGCAGGAGTGGCAGCCGTAACGGTCTACTTGTTGGGTTCGTTGGGCAGAGGCGGAGCTACCCCGTTAAATCTCACGGTTGCCGGGGCAGCGATGACGGCGTTTATTTCCTCAATCACGACAGCAATTTTGATTGTGAGTCAACGCACGTTAGAAGAAATTCGGTTCTGGTTGGCAGGTTCTCTGGCTGGGCGCGATTTTGACTTGTTCTTGCAGGTTTTACCCTTTTGGGGTGTGGGATTAGTGCTAGCCTTGCTCTTGAGTCGGCAGATTACCACTTTGAGCTTAGGGGAAGACGTTGCTACCAGCTTAGGTCAGCAAACGTTACGCATCAAACTACTCACTGCGATCAGTGTGGTGTTATTGGCAGGCAGTTCGGTGGCGATCGCCGGTCCAATTGGGTTTATCGGGTTGGTGGTGCCCCATGCCGTGCGCTTCTTCATCAAGACGGATTACCGCTGGATTTTGCCTTATTCAGCTTTGTTGGGTGCCATTCTCTTGTTAGTCTCAGACATTGCCGCACGAGTGTTGCTTAAACCGCAGGAACTTCCCGTTGGAGTGATGACAGCGTTGGTCGGTGCGCCCGTATTCGTTTATCTGGCAAAGTCGAAGGTGAAGAAATGAAAGACGGATTTGCGATTCACTCATCGATCCTATCGTTTCGGGTCGATCCCAAGTTGCCCACTATGCTATTGGCGCTGGCAATTCTCAGTTTTGTGGCGATCGTGTTGAATGTCGGGCAGGGTGAATATCCAATTGCCACTTTAGATATTATCAAAACGCTTTTCGGGATTGATACGGGCAATCCGGATCATGTTTTTGTGATTCAAACTTTACGCCTACCTCGTACTTTGGTTGCTTTTTTAGTCGGTGTAGCGCTAGCGATTTCGGGCACCATTTTTCAAGGTTTAACTCGCAATTCTCTTGCTGACCCTAGCATTATCGGCATCAATGCTGGAGCGAGTCTGGCAGCAGTCGCCGTGATTGTCTTATTTCCATCGGCTCCGGTCTATGTCTTACCGATCGCCGCTTTTACCGGAGCCTTGCTAATTGCGATCGTGATCTACACCCTGGCGTGGGATAACGGCAGTTCGCCAATTCGGTTGATCCTGCTGGGGATTGGGTTAGCCGCGATCGCCAGTGCGTTCACCAGTTTATTGATTACTTTTGGTTCTATCTATGATGTCAGTCAAGCATTAGTGTGGTTGGCGGGAAGCGTCTATGGTCGCACCTGGAATCAGTTTTGGGCATTTCTGCCTTGGTGTGCTGTGGGTGTGCCGCTGGCGTTGGGGTTAACCCGACAGTTGAATGTGTTGAACTTGGGGGATGAGGTGGCGAAAGGCTTGGGCAGTCGGGTGGAACAGCAGCGAGGACTGCTCGTGATGGTTGCCGTTGCTCTAGCCGGATCTGCAGTTGCGACAGCGGGCAATATTGCCTTTGTGGGGTTAATTGCTCCCCATATCGGTCGTCGCTTTGTGGGCGGTAATCATCAAAGCTTACTGCCCGTTACGGCACTCTTAGGGGGATGGCTGGTGGTGAGTGCGGATTGGGTCGGTCGCAGTATATTTTCTCCGATCGAACTTCCCTGTGGCGTCATTACTGCCGCGATCGGTGCTCCCTTCTTTCTATATTTGCTGATTTACAAGCGATCGCCCAAGTCAAGGTGTACTACCTGAAGTTTCAATCCCTGTAAGGGTTTTGGGGGTTTTGGAACTGGGAGGCATTTTAGAGCGCGGCATAGAGACGGCGTTTCAATCCCTGTAAGGGTTTTGGGGGGTTTGGAACTCCTTCCTTAATGCCAATCTCTTTGGCATATTTGCGGTTTCAATCCCTGTAAGGGTTTTGGGGGTTTTGGAACTGCTGAGGATTTGGCGCAGATGATGATCTTGATAGTTTCAATCCCTGTAAGGGTTTTGGGGGTTTTGGAACTTGAGCGCCCTTGGAGGTAGTTCTACGCTTCGATGAAGTTTCAATCCCTGTAAGGGTTTTGGGGGTTTTGGAACCCTCAAAGTCGCGCCGATGTTCAGCCGTCAATTCTCGCGTTTCAATCCCTGTAAGGGTTTTGGGGGTTTTGGAACCTTAAATTCTTGAGAAATAGCAACACCTGCCGCCCTGTTTCAATCCCTGTAAGGGTTTTGGGGGTTTTGGAACCGCGATCGCCTATCGAAGGGTGTGTGCGATCGCTGTTTCAATCCCTGTAAGGGTTTTGGGGGTTTTGGAACACAATCAACGTTTCTACGGCGATCGCAGGCGGGGCTGGCGTTGCGTTTCAATCCCTGTAAGGGTTTTGGGGGTTTTGGAACGTTATCGTCTGCCGAATAATCAGCAAGCTTGCGATCGCTGTTTCAATCCCTGTAAGGGTTTTGGGGGTTTTGGAACGGTATTTAATTGTTCCATCTGGAAAGGTTACTTTGTTTCAATCCCTGTAAGGGTTTTGGGGGTTTTGGAACGCGGTGGTGCTGGGAGCTTGGGCACAGTAGGCACCGGGTTTCAATCCCTGTAAGGGTTTTGGGGGTTTTGGAACGCTAATGGTTGCCACTCCGGTCGAAGTCACTCGAGTTTCAATCCCTGTAAGGGTTTTGGGGGTTTTGGAACCATAGGCTGGACTCCCATTGGCGGTACGGCTCCCACGTTTCAATCCCTGTAAGGGTTTTGGGGGTTTTGGAACCAAGAGGAAAAAGAAGCTCAGTCAGACATTTGGCGGTTTCAATCCCTGTAAGGGTTTTGGGGGTTTTGGAACGGAACTGGACGAAGCATTCGATTGGCGACCAAAAGTTTCAATCCCTGTAAGGGTTTTGGGGGTTTTGGAACCGGCGCAGCTTTCTGATGTCGTCTGGAATTTCAGTTTCAATCCCTGTAAGGGTTTTGGGGGTTTTGGAACGATGCCTATCACCACATCGCATTGAAGGATGCAGGTTTCAATCCCTGTAAGGGTTTTGGGGGTTTTGGAACTCGCTTCGTACCCGGCAAAAAGCCTACTTGCGAGAGTTTCAATCCCTGTAAGGGTTTTGGGGGTTTTGGAACTGTAGGTGGAAATGCCTCTACCGATTGAATCTTCGTTTCAATCCCTGTAAGGGTTTTGGGGGTTTTGGAACCAATTGGAGCCGCACCGCTGTAAGAGAGGTGAAATTTGTTTCAATCCCTGTAAGGGTTTTGGGGGTTTTGGAACCCAGGCGGCAACCCTTCCGTACCTGAAAGATCAACCACATAGTTTCAATCCCTGTAAGGGTTTTGGGGGTTTTGGAACGAGCAAGGGCAAAAATTAAACTCTTGCAGATTGAGTTTCAATCCCTGTAAGGGTTTTGGGGGTTTTGGAACTTCAGGCACTGGGAACGACCGGATCGATTACCAGCGTTTCAATCCCTGTAAGGGTTTTGGGGGTTTTGGAACGCGGCGGTGGATAGGAAAGTTTGGGCTGTGTTTGAGGAGTTTCAATCCCTGTAAGGGTTTTGGGGGTTTTGGAACCCTCATCATCCTTACCCGCCTCAAACAGGCTCTCTGTTTCAATCCCTGTAAGGGTTTTGGGGGTTTTGGAACAGTTGTCCATTGGCTTGCATGGAAACGAATGTCTGGTTTCAATCCCTGTAAGGGTTTTGGGGGTTTTGGAACTTTTTAACGCGAGGCAATCTAGGATACCGCGCACCGTTTCAATCCCTGTAAGGGTTTTGGGGGTTTTGGAACTAGCGCGTGAGTGTCGGGATTGCCCATAAATTTCGTTTCAATCCCTGTAAGGGTTTTGGGGGTTTTGGAACCGGATCGGCTAATTCGGAGCCTTTAGATTCAATTCCGGTTTCAATCCCTGTAAGGGTTTGGGGGGTTTTGGAACAATGCGGAGCCATGTCGTTTTGGCGCTGCCCCGAAGTTTCAATCCCTGTAAGGGTTTTGGGGGTTTTGGAACCGTTTATAAACGGGCTATATTAGGTACATAAGCAGTTTCAATCCCTGTAAGGGTTTTGGGGGTTTTGGAACGGGCGCTGGCATTAGCGTTACTCCGACCGGGCAAGTTTCAATCCCTGTAAGGGTTTTGGGGGTTTTGGAACTGGCGGGGTATATTGCCGGGTCGGAGCTTCTAAAAGTTTCAATCCCTGTAAGGGTTTTGGGGGTTTTGGAACGCCATTTTCAATCTCTGCTGCTTTGGGGCTACGGGTTTCAATCCCTGTAAGGGTTTTGGGGGTTTTGGAACCTTGCCCCTCACCTCTTGCCTCTTGCCCCAAATCAGGTTTCAATCCCTGTAAGGGTTTTGGGGGTTTTGGAACGCACCTCTCACCAGGTCGATCGCTTTTGATTGGCTGTTTCAATCCCTGTAAGGGTTTTGGGGGTTTTGGAACGGCAGGGCTGCGATGTGGCGTATCATTCGGTGCTGTTTCAATCCCTGTAAGGGTTTTGGGGGTTTTGGAACTGCCGGAACTGTGGCGGGAATTCCAGCGGGAAGCGTTTCAATCCCTGTAAGGGTTTTGGGGGTTTTGGAACACAATACAAAAATATTCGATACTTTTGCCGCATACGTTTCAATCCCTGTAAGGGTTTTGGGGGTTTTGGAACCTCGGAGTCTCAAAAACGAGATTCTCAGTCTCAAGTTTCAATCCCTGTAAGGGTTTTGGGGGTTTTGGAACTCAATATCAGCAGCAATGGTAGTCAGCCGCGCCAAGTGTTTCAATCCCTGTAAGGGTTTTGGGGGTTTTGGAACAGGAAGAGGAAAAAGAAGCTCAGTCAGGCATTTAGCGGTTTCAATCCCTGTAAGGGTTTTGGGGGTTTTGGAACGCTTTTTGCACACTTTATTCTGACACTTTTAATCTGTTTCAATCCCTGTAAGGGTTTTGGGGGTTTTGGAACAAGCGAGATGAATCAGCAAACAGCGGGAATTGCTTATGTTTCAATCCCTGTAAGGGTTTTGGGGGTTTTGGAACGAAAGATTATGATCCAGGTAATTTATCAAGGCAGTTTCAATCCCTGTAAGGGTTTTGGGGGTTTTGGAACGCTCCAAGTGCCCCTAGCTCACCAGCGATCGGGCAGTTTCAATCCCTGTAAGGGTTTTGGGGGTTTTGGAACCGTACTCTATTAGATGAATGCAATCTTGGGCGGGGTTTCAATCCCTGTAAGGGTTTTGGGGGTTTTGGAACGCCCTCACGCCTTCCAGTTGCTCCACATAGTGGGGGTTTCAATCCCTGTAAGGGTTTTGGGGGTTTTGGAACTGTGTCTACAGCCGCATCACGCTTTCGCATGGCTTGTTTCAATCCCTGTAAGGGTTTTGGGGGTTTTGGAACAATTTATCAAGTTCAATAAAATAGTTTGGATGATTAGTTTCAATCCCTGTAAGGGTTTTGGGGGTTTTGGAACCACTACCTTCCTCATTAAAGAAATTAGCAGAAATAGTTTCAATCCCTGTAAGGGTTTTGGGGGTTTTGGAACAACTAATCCTTTACATTGATTGGAGATCTAATCATGTTTCAATCCCTGTAAGGGTTTTGGGGGTTTTGGAACCTTATCTCTTTAGCTTGTCAGTTACCTAGCCAGTAGGTGTTTCAATCCCTGTAAGGGTTTTGGGGGTTTTGGAACGAATTAGCGCTTCCGATGAGCAAGAATTTCAAATTCGTTTCAATCCCTGTAAGGGTTTTGGGGGTTTTGGAACATATACCCTTTGTAATGGTATTAGATAGAGAAGTGTTTCAATCCCTGTAAGGGTTTTGGGGGTTTTGGAACCAAGTTTCTAGGCTAGTATAGTACTCTGATCTATTGTTTCAATCCCTGTAAGGGTTTTGGGGGTTTTGGAACAGCAGGTGGCTGTAACCGTTACTATATGCGGTTTTCAAGGTGCAGTTGCGCGGATCACTTGGATCGTAGCATTTCTTATTGCTTAAATGGCATTTGACTAGCATAGCTTAACGTCTAGAAAGACCATGGGT
>NZ_JBFPDP010000063.1:0-24426 GCF_040830845.1 Sivoneniella epilithica UHCC 1019 | reverse complement strand
GCAATTTACGACTCAAGATGCCCGCATCAAACTCAAGCGTCTCTATCCATCAATTCTTTCTTGACAGACTACTAGTTGAGTTTGCCGATTCCAAATTTCAACATCGGTGATTAAACCCGCTTCTTGGTTGCCACTATCACCGCCTACAGGTGCCATTACAATTAACTCTCCACCTGCCGATCGCTCAAACTGCCAGTCCTGATTGCGCTGACATAGTTCATAGAACTGATCATCCGAAAAGTGAACCGTATCCAGATTGAGCGTCAGAACATTTATGTTTCTAGGATGAAATCAGGATGGTGTTACTGTAGCAAACCGAACAGGCGATCGCGCTGGCAAAAGGGGAGATCGCCCAAGTCCGTCTACCGACGCATCAATCCTGTGATGCCACTGATCAGGATCGAGATGAGGATAGCGATCGCCAAAATCACTACGGTCGGAGATTCGGATTGGAGGATGGGGTTGGGGTCGATGGGGGCGATCGATGAGGTTGTTTGTTGGGTTGAAGCGATTTAGGGCGTTGATCACCCAAAGCCCATCCTAAAATCCCCTTTTTGAAGTGGTCAACGGCAGTCCACAGCCAAATTTTGTTTTTTTTGACCCCACAAACGTTTCTAACTCGTCTAGCTCACCAACGTCAGGAGGAACCTCTGGATCGTAAGCATCGGGTAACAGTTCACCGATTTGTTTGACCCAAGTAATGATGGTCGTATGGTGCACTCCTTTAACCCGCTCAATGCCTCGAAAACCCATGCCGTTAACATCCATCGTGAGGCACTCCCGCTTAAACTCCTCTGAATAACTGGAAGCAGGATCATAAGTTGCGATAAATTGCCGCCGACAGGTCTTACAGATGTAATTTTGTTTCCCTCTTTGCTTACCGTTTCTACTGACCTCACTTGAACCGCATTCGGGACACTGCATTGCTTTTACCCTGATTTCATATTTCTATTATGCAACGCCTGCATTTTTATACCAATAATCCACGGGGCTATGGCTATTTCCTTAGCTATATTTCTCAGCAGATTGCAACAATATCTTTCAGCAACTTCTTCAGCTTCAAAAAGCCTCATACAGTTCTAGCGGTAAGCCGTCTGGATCTTTGAAAAACGTAAATCGTTTTCCGGTTAACTCATCGAGTCGAATGGGTTCTACTAGAATATTTTTTGCCATCAGGTCAGCTACCGACTCATCTAAGTTTGCCACCGCAAAAGATAGATGACGTAAACCACAAGCTTCAGGGTTGTTCACGCGATCGGGTGGATAAGGAAAAGAAAAAAGCTCGATTTGGGCAGTGCCAGCTTGCAAGTCTAGCTTGTAGGACTTTCGGGTAGCCCGATAGGTTTCTTGAATGATTGAAAAGCCAAGGAGTTCAACATAAAAATGCTTGGAGCGATCGTAGTTTGAGCAAATGATCGCCACATGATGAATGCCGAGAAGGTGCATGACAAAAGCGGGGATGTTGGGGAGTTTTGAGTATGAAGAGTTGAATTAATTCAATCAATCGCTATTCGCCATTCGTCCCTCGCCATTTATTAAATAACTGGAAGAATCATACCTTCACGCGCAAGTACGCAATTTGGGAAAACGGTTTCTACTTGAGATTGTACCTTGTCTAAAAAGTCATCAGAGTGGCTGGGGTCATGATGGAAAACGACTAGCTTTTTCACGCCTGCCGCTTTTGCCATTTTTACCCCTTCTTGCCAAGTTGAGTGACCCCAACCCTTTTTGGAGCTTTTTGGATCGTGATATTCTTCGTCTGTGTAGCAGGCATCATAAATCAGCACGTCGGCATTACGAGCGAGGTGCAGCAGGTTTTCATCTAAGCGATCGCCGAAGTGTTCTGTATCTGTGGCATAAACAGCAGTGCGCCCTTGCCAGGTCAGGCGATAGCCCATGGCGCTATTGGGATGATTGAGTGAACCTGTTTCGATGGTGATGTCGCCCAACTGCATCGTATCGCCCGGAAACAGATCATAGAATTTTAGGTCAGATTGCATCACCTGCATTGGCACTGGAAAGTTAGGATGTAGCATTTGGTCATGGAGTCGCTGCTTCATACTTGCCCCGTTGGGCGCGATCGCCCCATAAATGTGAAAGCAGTTTCCTTTCGCAAACGCAGGCACAAAGAATGGAAACCCCTGAATATGATCCCAATGGGAATGGGTAAAAAACATATAAGCTTCAACAGGCATCTCGGATAACAACGATTTGCCTAATACTCGTAGCCCGGTGCCTCCATCAAAAATTAGGCGCTTTCCACCAATCCGCATTTCAACACAAGATGTATTCCCGCCATAGCGGACGGTTTCACTTCCAGGGGAAGGAATACTACCCCGCACGCCCCAAAACTGAATCACAAAATCGGTTGTGGGGTGGGCTTCCTCAACGCTATTGAGATTATTCTCCAAGGTGGAGGCTGATTCAAGCTCTGACATTATCGATTACTGGTAAGGTTTCAAGAAGGTCTTTGTACCGATGCACTTGCCGTAAATGATTTTGCTCATCTACTAAAACGACAGTCGGGGAAAAAGTTTTCAACTCCTCAACCGTGAGTTGAGCGTAGGTCATGATAATTAAGCGATCGCCCGGCATACCGAGTCGAGCAGCTGCACCATTTAACTGAATCTCACCAGAACCCGCAGGCGCTGAGATGGCATAAGTAATTAACCGTTCCCCGTTAGAAACGTTCACTACCTGAACCTGCTCATAAGGTAGAATACCCGCCGCACTTAATAAAATCTCATCAATACTGATACTGCCGACATAGCTCAAGTTGGCAGCCGTTAATACACACTGATGAATTTTTGATAACAAAAACGTGCGCTGCATATTAATCTTCTTCTTTTTGAAGAAGCAAAAAAGCGAATGTATTCAACTGGCTTGACTTTATTAAACAACGGATATTTCCCATTTTGCCTACGGAATCGGTAAGACCGCAGCGATCGCCCCCTCTACCAGCAATGAATCTTTACAAAAATGAGGCTCAGAACAATTTCTAAGCCTCGGATTCCTGAACTAGGATTTGCTTAGCGGTAAGCCTTAATGCACTGTTCTACTAAAGGCAAAACCTGATCTACATCTTTCCACCCTAAAATTTCGGTCACTTTTTTCTCTAGATTTTTGTAAGTTCTAAAAAATTCAGCAATTTCGTCTAGGCGGTGGGAAGCAACATCGGCGAGAGTTTTAACTTGGGCATAGCGCGGATCTTTGTCGGGAACACACAAAATCTTTTCATCGCGATCGCCCCCATCAATCATTTCCAACATTCCAATGGGTCGTGCGGCAATCACGCAGCCTGGAAAGGTGGGTTGATCCATCATGACCATTCCATCTAGCGGGTCGCCATCATCACCTAGAGTATTGGGAATGAAGCCATAGTCAAGCGGATATTGAACTGAGGCGAAAAGGACGCGATCGAGGGCAAAGGCGTTGATATCCTTATCAAACTCATATTTATTCTTACTACCCGCAGGAATCTCGATCAGGATATTTAGTAAACCGGGTTTTGGTTGGGCTGGAATACGCGAAAGATCCACAAACAGTCTCCATAAGCAACGTTTAGTATTATCCCATTCCGTACCGCTTCACTCCAATGGATGCCGTCAGCGGTAAAAACATTTCTATTAGGTCTACTCGGCTTACGACCAAGGTTGGATAAGCTCGCTGACTATAATTATCGCCCGGTTGTAGGGGAAAAATAGGATTGGATTCTAGGGGTGTCCAAATGGCACCTGCGGCTTGGGCGATCGCCCAGACTGCGGCAATATCCCAAATCTTCGGCGTAGCTTCCACGCCAGCAAGAGTCCATCCAGCCGCCACTGTCAGAAAATTGTAGGTTGACACCCCCAACATGCGGATTTTGCAGGGAACGGGATTTTGCAAAATAGCAGTGCTGCGGGCGCAGAGGTTGAAAAAGTGATTGGGGCTAAGATCATCGGGGCTGGTGTGAATCGGGCGATCGTTCATAAAAGCTCCCGTGGGCATCTCCAATCCAGAATCACCACGCCAGTAGCCATGAAACGACTGGCGCAGGGGTGGAAAGTGGACATAGCCAAAAACAGGCGTACCTTGGTAGAGCAAGCCTAGGGAAATCCCCCAGAGCGGTAAGCCCCTTGCAAAGTTGGTGGTGCCATCCAGCGGGTCGACAATCCAACACCAGTCGGTTCCTGGAAAGATGTGTTCGGTTTCTTCGCTGACCACGCCATGATCGGGAAAAGTCTGGGCGATCGCGTTCCTCAGTTCCTCGTCTGCCCATTGATCCGATTGAGTAACTAAACTGCCATCCGCTTTTTCTTGCGCCTGCGCTTGCCCAAAATCGTCGAGCAGGCGATCGCCCACCCGATGCGTCGTCGTTTGAGCAAAATCGAGAACTTGAGTCCAAAAAACTGGCATTTGCTTAAGCATCTTTATTAACTGTTGAGCTTAATGATTCATTTGACTGCATTTTCCTGCCATTGACTGAGAGCAATATCTAAAATCTCCCACAGAGACTTAAACTCATATGCTCTGCCAAGTAAATGACTGCAAACTTGGGAATATTGCTGCAAAGAGTAGTGAAAGCTATAGGCACTGCGTCCTTTGCCTAAATAAAAGAATATGTCGATCGCTGTTTCAGCTTCCCACACTTGATTGTGTCGAACCTCCGCCCATGCTAAGCCTTTGACTCGCTCCTGTTTATACCTCAATCTTCTAAACTCGTCCTTCTCTTTTTTGGGGTAAGGCAACACCAACATCAAGCGTGGACGATATTCTCCTGGAAATATAGGAATAAATTCAGCACAGAGTCTAGTTTTGTAAATATCGTTGTCTCCCTTGCGCTGTCCATAGCAAGTACTTGTAGTTCTTCCAAGCTCGATCATACGACTGTCAAAGCTCAATATTTTGTCCCGAACCTCCAAAATGTAAAATTGTTGCGGCTGCGACAGAGTTGTGATTAGTTTCCATAGTGAAGCAGGAGGCTTAGATGTGGTGGGGAGAACTTTTGATTTCTGGCGCTTGGATACAAGACGTTGATGGAATGATGATGGAATTTCGCAATCTCGCATCCAATTCGTATCAACCTGTGTGAGTTCAAACCAAAATTTCTTCTCTCTCTGAAAAATGGTAAAAACGAAGAACTCAACCTTTAAAGAGTTGAACTCCTGATCAATAAAATTATGAGCGTGAAAAGTAGGTGCGATCGCGATCAAACGAATTGGGAGGCTGTAGTCTACTTGATTGGAGAAAGGTTTTTCGCCTGACAAAACCTTGTAGTACCGAGTTAGTTGCTGAACGACGTACCGATCTTCAGTATTCTTCAATTCAAGCAACACGATTTGCTGATTTGGTGAGATGGCAAGAATGTCAACAACTTGATTGTTAATGCGATGTTGGCGGTCAAGTTGCGTAAGATTCAGGAGCGATTTCAAATTCTCCCAGAAAAAATCTTCTAAGCTCAGTTCACAATCAAATTGCCAACTCATAGTACTTAAGACTCACCAAAATTCAAGCTTGAATTGTTGATTACATTGGACAGCAATGACAGAATTTATCCTGCTCAGATTAAATCTGCGAGTTCGATGCCTAAAGTGTTTAATTGATCTGGTGAGCGATCGCGGTTTCTCAGTCAGCCGTTGGCGTTTCTGGCGTTCTTATTTCGCTAGTTCTTGCCCGGTCAATGTATGGTCGAGAAAGGGGATGGAATGACGATTGGGGAAACATCAGTCATAAGCTTAGATTAATCCAATTCGCCCTGAAAGACGGAGGCGATCGCTTGTTTTGCGTTTGCCTGAAACTCCGCCACATCGACTCGGCTAAGCAAATAGACTGCCAATATCATGCCGCAGGCTTGCACCGCAAACACTAGCCCATAGGCGAAGACGGGGACGTTAAACAGCCTGTTGCCCAAATCTAGCACCGTGCCGCCTGCCACCGTTGCCAGTGCCCGCGCCATTGCTTGAGATAAGCCCCACGCGCCGATAAAAGTGCCAGCGGTTTCTGCCGCCGTCAGATCCAGCATCAGGCTGAGTGCGCCCGTCGTGACCACGCCAGAACATAAACCAAACAGAAATACGCCTGTTTTCAGCACGGTTTCGTTTGCCGTGAAGCCTGCCAGAATCAGCAAGATGAAACAGCCTGCAACCAGAAGGCAGCCCAGCTTGGCAGTGTTTTTTTTGCCAATTCGGGGCGTGATTAAAAATCCCGTGGTGCTGATGCCGATTAAGGTGCCCGTTCCCCAAAAGGCATTAAGTAAGGTGGTTTTGGAAAACTCCATGTTGAACACTTTCGCGCCATAGGGTTCCAAAATGGCATCTTGCATGAACAGGCTGATCGTCATGACCAGCAGAAAGGTGAAGAAAATTCCGGTTTGGCGGCTAGCGGTTAACACGCGCAAAGCTCGACCGAAGGTGATTTTATCTTCGCGATCGCTGACCGTAGACCGCAACCGATAGAGCGAATATTTCTTTTCCATGCCTGCGGTTGACACCACTGCCAGCCCCACGACGATCGCTGGCACAATCACAAACACGCGATTAATTGACGCTTGCATCACTGCGATCGGCGTATCGTTCGTCACCTGCTTCAGCAACACGCTGATCAAAATCGCCCCAATCACAATGCCCACCATCAGCATTGACCACACCACGCCCACCAGCTTAGAGCGGTTGCCCTCATCCGACACATCCACCAGCAGCGCCGCAAAGGGAGTCGATCCAGCGCTGAGCGCCAAACCGTAGACCGCAAAAGTCAAGCCCAAAACGCTGACCCAGCCATAGAAGCTGCCAGAGCCGGGAACCGCACTGCCCAGTTGCCACATGACTTGTACTGCCAAAAACGAAACTATCGCAAATATCGCCGTGCCAATCCAGATATAGCCCGTGCGATGGTGTCCCAAGATTGGTTTACTGTCCGATCGCTGCCCAAACCAGACCCGTGCTGGAGCCACAAACTGGTGCATGGCGATCGCCCCTGCCGCGATCGTGGCAGGAATCGCCAAGTTGCCAATCATCACCCGGTTCATCACGCCCAATGCCAACACCGACATCATCCCCAATCCCATTTGGTACAGACCCAACCGGAACATTGTCAGCAGAGTAATGGTGGAAACAGGAGCCGACTCGTTAAACGACCGGGGTGAATCGGGCTGTGAATCGGATAGATTGCTGCTTGCCATAGTTGTTTCTAAATCAGGTTGGATATTGCTGCCAGTTTCTAGATTAAAAGGAATTGTCAGGGTCGAACCAGGAAGCCGCAGAATACACTAGAAGTGTGAAGGAAAAGTTACAAACAAAGTTAAAAAATTGGAGGGCGATCGCCATGCAAACCACCGAGCAAACCGTTACTTTGGGCAAAGATGGCTTAGTCGTACCCGCGATCGGCATTGGTACGTGGTCGTGGGGCGACAGCTTGTTTTGGAGCTATGGCAAAGACTATGGAGCCGAGCAGGTGCGCGAAGCTTTCCATGCTGCCGTGGAGTCTGGCATCACTTTTTTTGACACCGCCGAGATCTACGGCTTAGGCGAATCAGAGCGACTAATTGGGCAATTCCTCAAACAAACCGATCAGCCAATTCAAATCGCCACTAAATACTTTCCCCTTCCCTGGCGGATCAATGCCCAAGCGATCTCAGACACCCTCACCGCCAGCCTGCAACGGCTTCAGGTCGATCGCGTTGCATTATACCAAGTCCATTGGCCACTCGACTTTTTGATCAGCCAACGCACCCTCATGAATGCACTAGCCGATGAGGTGGAAAAGGGCAGAATTGGGGCGATCGGTGTCAGCAACTATTCCGCTGAGCAAATGCGGCAGGCTCACCAGTTTTTGGCGGCGCGAAATATTCCCCTTGCCGTCAATCAGGTGCGCTATTCTCTGCTGACTCGCCAGATTGAAACCAACGGCGTAATGGATGCGGCACGAGAACTGGATGTCGCCATTCTTGCCTATAGCCCCCTAGCACAAGGCTTGCTCACGGGCAAATATACCCCAGATTCAGCGCCAACTCTGCGCGGCGCACGACGAATTGATCCCCGCTTTAGCCAAAATGGATTGGAGAAAATCGCCCCGTTGGTGAATGCTTTACAGTCGATCGCTACCATCCACCAACGTACCCCCGCTCAAGTTGCACTGAATTGGCTGATTGCTCAAGGCAACGTTATGCCAATCCCTGGCGCTAAGAATGCCGATCAAGCGGTGCAAAATGCTGGCGCGATCGGGTGGAGTCTGCCCCCAGAGGAAGTCGCGCAATTAGATCAGTTAACACGGAACTGATGGAGAAATGCGGGCTGCGGAGTGCGGTGAAAGAATATAACTTCAGAACTCAAAACTCCGAACTCCGAGCTAAGATTCAACAGAGTTTGGCGAGCAGCATAATCTGTTCATAGACTAACCTCTGTTCGTCCTCTAAACTGAACTAAGTCGTCGCCCTGAATTACTAGCCCCGTGGGAGTTATGCATACAGTTTTAATCGTGGATGATAGCCTCACTGTGCGGCAAATGGTTTCAGAGCAACTCCGAAAAAGTGGATTTAATGTAGTCGAAGCGATCGATGGCGAAGAGGCAATCACCAAAATTCAGGCAAATCTCCCCGATCTGGTCGTTACAGACATTGTGATGCCGCGTAAAAATGGCTACGAATTATGTCGCTGGCTGAAAAACGAACCGAACACCAAACATATTCCGGTGGTGATGTGTACCAGTAAAAGTGAGGAGTTTGATGTGTATTGGGGCATGAAGCAGGGAGCGGATGCTTATGTTACAAAGCCATATCATCCGCCAGATTTGATCGACGTGGTGAAGAAGCTGCTGAAGTAAGCACTAAAGGCTTTTGGGCAGGAATACCCACAGGACGAGGATACAGGGGTTGAGTGGGAGCAACTTTACGAAAATATATACAATGGCGATCGCCTTGCGTAATCGGCGTTTTAAATGCTGCAACTGGCTCTAGTTCGCCCCCTAGCAACAAATTCACCACTGGAGAAAGCTCTTTGGCTTCTTCCTCAAGCCACTGCCCTCGATATAGCACCGCTAATCCACCTATTTTCACCAAAGGCAAAGCATACTCCACGCAGATAGACGCTGCGCCAACCGCACGAATTAGCACTAAATCATACTGTTCTCGATGGGCGCGATCGCGTCCAATTTGCTCTACTCGTCCGACTAGGGGGGTAGCATTTGTAATATTCAAACGCTCTAACAACTGGCTAACAAAATCAAGCTTTTTGCGGGTGGAATCCAGTAAAGTAACGTGCCAGTTTGGTTGAGCGATCGCGATCGGCAATCCTGGAAAACCTGCGCCTGTGCCAATATCGATGACGCGGAAAGGTGCCGTTTTTTGGATATCGGGTGTCGGGTTTGAAAGATCGGGGACGAGAGATTCGCGGCTGGGCTGGAGAAATGCCTTAATCCCACTGAGCGAATCCCATAGGTGTTTCTCCCAAAACTCCACAGGGTCAGTAATCCGGGTTAAATTAAGCTGCTGATTACCTTCCAAAATACCTTCATAAAGCTGCTGAAATAAAACATTTTGGGCAACGCTGGGTTGCCAACCTAAGGTTTCTTGCCATAGAGCAGGAAAATCGGGCAGAGTCGATGGGGTGAGATTAGTAGACACAATTGCAGAGGGGATAAAGGATAGGGAAGAGAGGGCAGGGAACAGGGGATCAGCTAAAACTTCAACCCTGCACGGCTTGCAGCGGTTTTCACTCAAATTCGGTATATCTTGACTCCCTCGACTCCTTCAGTCAGAGACATACTTCACTTGCATCGTTGCGATCGCGTTGCATGTTAAAACTTGAAGTAATGCAAGAGTTTAGCGACTGTATCACTGGGTAAGGAAAGCCGCCGCTGGAGGTGAGTGAGATTGCGATAGGGATGAGGGGAGCGATTTTGAACAATCACCCGCGCCAAGTAGGTATCCACACCAGGAATTCGCACGAGCGCTTCTACCGATGCCGTGTTGACATTAATCGGTCGAATCGTGTGCAGACTCTCTTCATCGTAATAGCAAAACAATAGCACTGGTTTCCAAGGGTTGAGTCGCTGTACGGGTTGACCGAGCGCCGCTGCAATATCTTCGATCGCATGGAGATGAACCCCAGAGTGGGTCAGTTCCACGAGCGATCTCGCCTGATGAATCGACAAACCCGGTAACCGCAACCAATCATCCACCCCAGCTTGATTCACATCAATTTGGATGCCTAAGCTGGCAGCCAACTGCAATTC
The DNA here is from genome assembly GCF_040830845.1 of Sivoneniella epilithica UHCC 1019. Taxonomy (NCBI): domain Bacteria; kingdom Bacillati; phylum Cyanobacteriota; class Cyanophyceae; order Leptolyngbyales; family Leptolyngbyaceae; genus Sivoneniella; species Sivoneniella epilithica. The sequence goes on along the minus strand of NZ_JBFPDP010000063.1, from coordinate 14,220 downwards.
TTCAAAAGTTTGAAATCGATAATAGGGATCGCTCAAAATCCGGGTACGGGTCGATTGAGATTGAGTGACGTTTACCAGCCAGTCGCGCAAAGCCATGAGGGAAGGGGGAAATGGTTTTGAGTTTTGAGTTCGGAGTTCTAAGGTTTGAGTTTTAAGTTCGGAGTTGATATTTTTTCGTTGCACTCCGTACTCTTTATTCAATATGATCTAGCAATTTTCGCCGCTTCTGCTCAAATTCATACTCCGAAATCAATCCATCGGCACGGAGTTGGTCGAGTTGACGAATGGCATCGGCGATCGCGCTAATTTTAGTGGGGTCAACATTTAGAGAAGGGAGCGTTACCGTATTCAATGATGGAATTTCAGAGTTAAACCGCCCATCGAATTCATTTACATCTTGAAATAAATACCAAACCGCCTCAATACCGCAAGCGATCCGAGGAATAGGAGTCCACGATAGCATTAAATACAGAGTTCCCCAGAGAGGTTGTTTTAGGTAGAACTTGTGCAATCCTGAGATAGGGGTAATCATGCCAGCTAACGCTAGCAAAGAAGCAACTTTTCGATCTCTTGGCTGACTCAAAATGCCATTCCAACGGGGCGATCGCCACACGCGCATAACTCCTTCTATTGCTTAACCTGAGGCACCTGCATCTATTTTATCTCTGCCTTTGTTAACCTTAGACAAAAACTATGCTAAGGATTCATGAAACCCATCCGGTTAAGCCAATTTCTGCACAGTACATTAGATTAGGGATAAATATATCTGTACCCTGCCCTATTCATCCGAATCTAACCTAATTTGTTCTCAGTGGGTGCGTTGCCAATTCGTAGTTGTCAACATTCATAGTGGTTAAGAACTGTATTTATTGATCAGGGATTGCTTAGCTCGTGGTTTTCAACCGATTAAAGATGACCGATTAAAGATGACCGATTAAAGATGTCGCATCTGCTCAGACTCGTTATTCTAATGTGAGTCGTTTGTTTTGAGAGTTTATTCTTTCAGAATTAACCCAATCCTGCTAGGGCTGTCTTTCGATGTCGCAAAGTTCGCTTATTCTCGACTGGACAAAAAAATTTGTTGATCCTTATGCTGTGCTGGGTGTTGCAGTGACAGCGGATGACAATCGTATTCTTAAACGCTACCGAGATACTGCTAAACTGCTCCACCCCGATCGCTTTGGGCTAGAGGGAAACGCCAAGGAACTCGCGACACAATTGTTGGCGAGCTTGGTTAACCCTGCCTATAAACAGTTGAAAGTAGAGAAAGGGCGCAATGAAAGTGTTGCCAATCTGCGGATTAAAGTGCGATTGTTTCATAAGAAAAATGGAGCGATCGCGCCTCAAAGCACAATTGCCCGTCAGCTACTTGATCATCCTGTAAGCGCTGTGGATGTTTTTTATGAACAAGCGATTACTAAACTGGCAAATGCTCAATATCACGACCTTGATCAGTTTGAGTCTACAACTGACCAACTGAGTGAACTAAATCTGGTTTATCTCCAGCTTAAGCTAGGCGATATGGGCGTTCGCGAAAAGCGATCTGGAATCATTGCTGCTGCTGAAGCAAAACCCTTTAACATTACTCCTACTCCAGTTACTTCTGAAGTAGTGACCGAAAGCTATGACCAGCGCCACTATCGCCGTGCGAAACAATATGCCAAGAATAGCAACTGGACAGAGGTAATTAATGAATTGCGAGATGCCATCAAGCTCAAAGGGGATAAGAGCGAGTATCACTCTTTATTAGGAGTGGCTTATTTACGTCAAAAGAACCAGGGATATGCAAGAGCGCATCTAAAGCGAGCATTGGAGCTAGATCCTAATGATCCTTTAGTCATTAAATATGCACCTCAAGCAGGTGTTGTGATTCCGGCTGCCATTGAGCCACAAACTAATGGTAAAAAAGCTCCAATAGACCCAGCCGCTTCGTCACCTAAGCGCGGCGGATTGTTCGGCTTTTTACGATCGGGGAACTGATCGCTACAACGGAGTGGTGAAACCTCTACTTAACCGATGGGCAGCGATCGCTTTACTATTAAAGAATAGTCACATTCAGAGACATTGCTTTTCTGAATTTATTAGAAATTGGTTTAGAGCGATGGGATTTTTCGATTCTGAAATTGTTCAACAAGAGGCAAAACAGTTGTTTGAAGATTATCAATCTCTCACGCAACTCGGTGGAAGCTATGGTAAGTTCGATCGCGAAGGCAAAAAAATGTTTATCGATCAGATGGAAGCCATGATGGATCGCTACCGGATTTTTATGAAACGCTTCGAGCTATCAGAAGACTTCATGGCTCACATGACGGTTGAACAACTACGGACTCAACTCGGTCAGTTTGGCATGACTCCCCAGCAAATGTTTGACCAAATGAACACGACCCTAGAGCGCATGAAAGCAGAACTCGAAAAAACTCTCTAGCAAAAGCATTCTATTTTGAGCATTTTATTTTGAATAGCTGAACTGAATTCAGGATGATCTTTTGAAGATCACCCTGAATTTTTTTAAGTTTCGACTGTATTGCGGATTAGTATATTAACTGAGCTTTTATTAGATAAATCTATATTTATCAAGCTTTTGCATAGTATTTTTTTATAAGATATCAACCTCAACCAATCGGGTCTATCTCTAGGGCGTGGGCAGATGGTTTATATAAGTTTAAGGTTATTGGCAAGGCGTGAGTAATCGATAAGCTCAAACGAGGTATTTGAATGTCTGTTCCTTCGTCGAAATATTCTGAGCCTGTTGAAGTGCAGGAGCCTGAAATCCCGCCGCCGATGCATGGAAAACGATCGCCCTCTAGTTCAAAATCATCGACCAATCGGTGGTTGGCGATCGGTGGGCTTTTACTATTGCTGTTGAGCTTAGGGTTTGGCTGGCGCTGGTGGCAGGCTAGCCAAGCAGCCGGAAAACAAGGGGCAGGAGCAATACCCCAAGGTATTCCGGTTAAGCTTGGAACGACTCAAACGGCGACGGTGCAAGAGTCTTCGGAGTATGTTGGGTCGCTAGAATCTTTGCAATCAGTCCTGATTAAGCCCGAAATTACGGGGCGGGTCAGCGGAATTGTGGTGAAACCAGGCGATCGCGTTCAGGCTGGAACTCCACTGATTCAACTGAAGCCCGATAAGCGAGAGGCTCAGGTTGCCGGAGGCTTAGCCGCTGTCAATTCTGCCCGTGCCATTCGCTCTAGTGCCGTTTCGCAACTTCAGGCAACTCAGGCAGACCGGATTGCTAAACAAGCTGAGGTAGACCTGCAAAACCAGAACTATCGACGAATTGCGGCTCTCGTCAAAGAAGGCGCATTAGCCAAACAGCAGTTGGATATTGTGGGACGCGATCGCGCTAGAGCAATTTCCGAACTGAGGGCGATCGACCAGCGGATTCAATCTGCCAAAGCCAGTATTGCCGAATCTGAATCAGGACTGCAACAAGCCCAAGCAAACGCCGATCTCAACACTGCCCAACTGCAAGACACCACTATTAATGCTCCGTTTTCCGGCGTAGTGGGCGATATTCCCGTTCGTTTGGGACAAATTGTTGAAGTGAAAGACACGCTGACCACCGTGACTCAAAACGAATCTCTCGATTTGAATCTATCCATCCCGCTGGAAAAAGCTGCTGATCTAAAAATTGGGCTACCCGTCGAGCTAACCGATGCTCAAGGAAAGGCGCTTAGCAAAGGGCGAATCAGTTTTATTTCACCCCAATCTGATAGTCGCTCTCAAAGCGTTTTGGCAAAGGCGACGTTTGATAATCGCTCTGGCAAATTGCGAGATGGGCAGTTTGCTCGGATTCGGGTGATTTGGCGATCGCTCCCCGGAATTTTAGTGCCCTCCTCTGCGATCTCTCGCTTGGGCGGAGAAAACTTCATCTTTGTTGCCCAACCGCCCGACGATACCTGCAAAGAAACGCTTGCCAAGTCTGCTCTGCCCGGTGCCCCCCCAAGCGAACCGCCTGCTCTCGTTGCTCGTCAGCGGCTCGTCAAACTGGGCAGCATCCAAAGCAACAGCTACAACGTGTTATCAGGACTCAAACCCGGTGAAAACATTGTCGTCTCTGGCATTTTGAACCTATCGGAATGTAGCGCGATCGCAGAAGCGAAGTAGAGGCGAGAGGTCAGGGGCGAGAGGTGAGAGGTCAGCAAAGACACAACGCTCTACATATAGCCCTAACAGGCATTCGCCATTCGCCATTCGCCATTCGCCATTCGCCATTCGCCATTCGTCACCCAAAACCTAGCACCTACTCCTATGGCAGACTTTTTTATTAAGCGACCGGTTTTCAGCATTGTCTGTGCGCTGATTATCTTGATGATGGGGGCAATTTCCATTCCAGGATTAGCCGTTGATCAGTTTCCCGATATCAGCCCCATTCAGGTGCAGGTAAGCGCTAACTATCCGGGTGCCAGTGCTGAAGTGGTTGAAAGTGCAGTAACCACAATTTTAGAGCGGCAAATCAACGGAGTTGAGGGGCTGCGCTACATGAACTCCACTAGCAGCAATGATGGTTCTAGCACGATTACCGCCACGTTTGAATCGACGCGAGACAAAGATATTGCGGCAGTGGATGTGCAAAACCGCATTTCCTCGGTGCAGTCTCAACTACCCGATACGGTGCAGCAAACCGGGGTGAGGGTGAGCAAGCAATCGAATAATATTTTGTTGGCGATCGGGCTTTATGCCGAAAACAACGAGTACACCAACATCTTTTTAAGCAACTATGCCGATTTATACATTGGCGATGCTCTAAAGCGGGTGAATGGAGTCAGCGAGGCGCAGATTTTTGGCGAACGGCGTTATTCTATGCGGCTGTGGCTTGACCCAGAACGACTGGCATCGCGTGGGTTGGTGGTGCAGGATGTGGTGGCGGCTTTACGAGAACAGAATCTACAAGTGGGCGCAGGGCGCGTTGGGCAATCTCCCTCACCCAAAGATGAGCTTTATCAAATTGACCTGCGAGCCGTAGGGCGATTGAAAGATCCCTCAGAGTTTGAAAATGTGGTGATCAAGGCTGACCCAGATAGCCGCACGCTGATTAAATTGCGCGATGTGGGACGGGCAGAATTGGGGGCTGAAAACTACAGCAGCTTTTTGCGGTTTCGCGGCAAAGATGCTGTCGGGCTAGGCGTATTTCCATCTCCTGGCAGCAACGCGCTGGATGTGGCGGCAGGGGTCAAGCAGGAAATGGAGAAGCTGGCGCTGGCATTTCCACCTGGAATGAAATATCAGGTGGCGTTTGATACGACGCTTTATGTAGAAGAATCGTTAGCAGAAGTCCGAAAAACACTGCTGGAGGCAATCATTCTGGTGGTGCTGGTGATCTTTGTCTTTTTGCAAGATTGGCGCACTACGCTGATTCCAACGATTACTATTCCGCTTTCGCTGATTGGTACGTTTGCGTTTGTTAAAGGATTTGGCTTTTCGATCAATAGCTTGACGCTGTTTGGTTTGACGCTGGCAACGGGGCTGGTGGTGGATGACGCGATCGTGGTCGTAGAAAATATCAGTCGTCTGATTCAAACGAAGGGAACGCATCCGAAAGAGGCGGCTTCTGAATCGATGCGTGAACTGACGGGCGCGGTGATTGCGACATCGTTAGTGCTGATGGCGGTGTTTGTGCCGGTGGCGTTTTTTCCAGGAACAACAGGCGCACTATACAAGCAGTTTGCGCTGACGATCGCGTTTTCTATTACCATTTCTACCTTTCTAGCACTCACACTCACGCCTGCTTTAGCAGCAATTCTCTTACGTCCAGGACAGCAACCTCCCCGGTTTCTTGCCTGGTTTTTTAACGGGTTTAATCGGATGTTCGATCGCGTCCGAGAAAGCTATCAACGGTTTTTGACCTGGTTAGTTCACTTCAAAATGGTGGTGATTGGTCTGTTTGTGCTGCTACTGGGTGCGACTGCCTGGTTGTATCTTCAGGTGCCCCAAGCCTTTTTGCCAGAGGAAGATCAAGGCTATTTCATCACGATTGTTCAGGCACCGGAGGGCGTTTCACTCAACTACACAGATAAAGTGATTGCTCAGGTCGAAAAGATTTTGCTGGATCAAAAAGAGTTTCCTGAAGTCGTGGGCACTTTTGCGATCGGCGGTTTTAGCTTTAGCGGCAATACTGCCAACACGGGCGTAATTTTCACTACCCTAAAACCGTGGAAAGATCGTCACGAGCCAGACCAGTCAGTTCAAGCGATTATTGGCAAAGTGTTTGGCAAGGTCAGCACCATTACCGAAGCGCGAGTGCTGGCAGTCAATCCCCCGGCGATTCGCGGTCTAGGCAGCTTTGGCGGCTTTCAATTTCAAATGCAGGATCGGCGCGGCAGTGCGGATATTCAAGATTTACTCAAGTCAGCCCAACAGTTAATTGGACAAGCAAACACCCCTGGAACAGGCTTACAGCAAGTATTCACGCAGTTTGCCGCTAGTACGCCTCAGTTCAAAGTGGATGTTAACCGAGATTTGGCAAAAACCCTGGGAATTCCAGTGGATACCATTTTTAATACTTTGCAGACGGCTCTTGGCTCTCAGTATGTGAATGACTTTAATTTGGGACAGCGTAGCTATCGAGTCTATGTGCAGGCAGACCAGGCATTCCGATCGAATCCAGGAAATATTGGCAGTTTGTATGTGCGCTCAGGGCAGGGGGATATGGTGCCCTTAAGCAGTTTGGTAACGGTGACACCCACGACAGGCGCACAGACGATTACGCACTTTAACCTGTTTCGGGCGATCGAAATTTCTGGTAATGCTGCACCCGGTGTCAGTTCTGGCGATGGCATCAAAGCCATGCAAACCCTAGCGGATAAAACGCTGCCTCCTGGTTTTGGCTACGAGTGGGCAGGCACCGCGCTAGAAGAAGTGGAATCGGGCGGGTTGGCTCCAATTATTTTTGGCTTGGGATTGGTGTTTGTATTTTTGGTGCTAGCTGCTCAATACGAAAACTTTATTGATCCGATGATCATTATGTTGGCGGTGCCGCTGGCGGTAATGGGAGCGCTGATGGCTCAATCGCTGCGAGGCTTATCGAATGATGTGTATTGCCAGGTGGGGCTGGTCATGTTAATTGGGATGGCTAGTAAGAATTCCATTTTGATTGTGGAGTTTGCCAACCAATTACGTGAGCAAGGCTTGTCGGTTACCAAAGCGGTGATTGAAGCGTCTGAAGATCGCTTGCGCCCGATTTTGATGACCTCATTTGCCTCGCTATTGGGCTTTTACCCGCTGACAGTGGCATCGGGTGCAGGGGCACCTAGTCGAATTTCGCTAGGAACTGCGGTCTTCGGCGGCTTGTTTGTGGCAACCTTTCTCAGCCTATTTGTGGTGCCTGTTCTATATATTGTGATCACTGGACTCAGCGATCGCGTCAGCAAACGCCCCAATCCCCCTAGCTCCGGGGATGTGATGCCCATTGAGAAAAACCCTGATGTGGCACTTCGTTAAGCAGGATAGACTCTCAAAATGCTTTATAGCTGGAAATAGCTCGCAAAAAATAGAATCCTACGGCAGCAGCTAGCACTAAAAAACAACTGATTGCGGTGAGGCGCACCTGCTTTGTATAAGGTGAAGGCGTGACACACTCGCGCATCAAGATAGAGGCGATCGCCCCAAACAGATAGCTAAGACACAAGATTAAATATTGCCAATCTTGCCGTACCCACCAGGCTGCACACAGCGCTAGGGATAATCCCAACATAACCGCTTCTACCAGTTGAGGAGGATTGTATCGGCTGGTCATTTCCAGCCCACGACACCAAGAACGCCATCGTCTCATGCAAACTTTCCCAAAACTACCTTGCCAAAACTACCTTGTAGGATAATGCAGCCAGCAAAAATTGGCTAGGGGGTATAAAAAGGCGACTATCAACCCTCTTGCCTCTTGCCTCTTGCCTCTTGCCTCTTGCCGTTCCTCAAACACTCGATCGCCTCCTCCATCTCAACCTGGGGAAACTCTTTGTAAAATCGGCTAACGCTTTGAAATGGATGAGGAGTTGCCAACACAATCACACGATCGCTCCAAGCTTGCACATGGGGCAAAATTTCTGGGGGTGCAACGGGAACGCAGATCCAAATTTCAGCAGGATTTTTGGCGCGCAGAGATTGGGCTGCCACAGCCATTGTCATTCCTGTCGCAATCCCATCATCCACAATTAGCGCGATCGCCCCCGCTGGATCAATCTGAGGACTAAACGGTGCCAATTGTTCCCATTGAGCTTGGGCGCGCTCCTGAGCCTGTTGCAACATTTGTTCATATAAAGTAGAAGGGAATACTTGACCTTGGGTTAGCCACAAAACATCCCCGTTTGAGGTAGCAGCCCCGATCGCAAGTTCTGGGTTTTCAGGGCGAGTAATCTTCTTTGCCACAATCACATCCAGTGGACAATGCAGCGCTTGGGCAATCGGAGCCGCCACTGCAATGCCACCTCTAGGTAACGCATAGACTACAAAGCGATCGGGTGCTTCAGCCTCAGCCTGGTTAGCTGGCATTTGAGCTTCTACAATAGCCAAAACTGCTGCGGCTAAGCACTTACCTGCCTCCAAGCGATCTGCAAAAACTGGTGAATCTGAGCGTAGAGGCGGTGAATGATCAGCCATGGTAAACCCCAGCAATCAAATAGTGGGATCTTCTTATCATGCCTGAGTTTGTCTGAATCTGCCGACTGACACTAGAAAAATTCTCAGACCTGTCATACGCTAGCCCAAAGGTATCAAATCATTTCCCCACCGTCATGACTGCTGAAAACCAAATCGACCTATTCAATTTATCCACTGCCCTAGATGCATCTCCACTCTCAATTGATCCAGAACAAATTCCGATAGATGCTAAAGTTCCAATCCCCATAGGAACTTACGCCACGATGGATGCGATGAAAGCGCACTGTAATCACTGTTATCGGTGTGAATTGGGACATACCCGCACGAATGCAGTCGTGGGAGAAGGCAACTTGAGTGCTGATATCATGATTGTGGGAGAAGGTCCAGGACAAACTGAGGATGCCACAGGACGACCCTTTGTGGGGCGATCGGGCGAACTGCTCGACAAAATACTAGCAGCGGTTAGGCTAACACGCGATCAAGATGTGTTTATTTGCAATGTGGTCAAGTGCCGTCCGCCAGAAAACCGCGATCCAAAACCAGCGGAGGCGGCAGCGTGCAAAGGCTACTTACTAGAGCAAATTCGGTTAGTTGATCCCAAAATTATTTTGCTGACCGGGAAAGTTGCCCTGTTGAATTTGCTAGGCATTAAGCAGGGAATTACCAAAGTGCGGGGGCAATGGATTGAGCAAGATGGACGTTTATATATGCCAATCTTTCATCCGGCATATTTGCTTAGAAACCAATCGCGAGAGGTAGGGCAGCCTAAATGGTTGATGTGGCAGGATGTGCAGTCGGTGCGCGCAAAGCTAGATGAGTTGCGGGGATTGGGTTGAGAGCATACTGCGATCGCGCTAGTGGAATGAAGTTAGTCGTCTCCTTTTTCAATCAACCAAAAAGGAGATGGTAAACACCTCCTTTTTGAGTTATTTATTTGATTCCATGACTATTAGCAATAGTCTTTGGGGGCAGTCTACTTATTGGGCTGAGGAGTAGTTCGCAAGTAAGGCTTGATTTCAGTCACACCTTTAGGGAACTTCTGTCTTGCTTCTTCAGTAGGAATGGTAGGTACAACCACCACATCATCGCCATCTTTCCAATTGGCTGGAGTCGCTACGCTGTAATCGTCAGTCAATTGCAGCGAGTCGATCACCCGCAAGATCTCATCAAAATTGCGACCTGCGCTAGGAGGATAGGTTAAGCTCAATCTCAATTTCTTGTTGGGGTCAATTACAAAAACGGTACGCACGGTTACCTTTGCGTTCGCATTAGGGTGAATCATGTCATAAAGGTCTGACACTTTCTTATCCGCATCTGCCAGAATTGGATAGTTTACAGTCGTTTTTTGAGTTTCATTTATATCCCCAATCCAACCCGCATGAGAGGTTGCATCATCTACACTGAGAGCAATGACTTTAACATTCCGTTTGTCAAATTCAGGCTTGAGTTTGGCAACTTCGCCTAGCTCAGTGGTGCAAACGGGCGTATAGTCAGCAGGGTGAGAAAAAAGAACAACCCAGCTATCGGCTGCCCAATCGTAGAAGTTAATCTCTCCTTCGGAGGATTGCTGGGTAAAGTTGGGCACTGTATCGCCAAGGTAGAGAGCCATAACCGATTAATTCCTTTCTGCTTTCTAAATTACATAATCGCTGTTTAGATCATGCCATAAACCCCGGTTCCCCGGTCGGATTCCAGATCTATTTAATTTTTGAGTTGCGTTAAGTGAAGTTAAGAGATGAGATCGCGTTCTAGATGTTTCAAAGTTGTTACATTTTTGAATCAATTGACGCGGGTGGCATTGATAAAAACAGGCATATGCTCACAACCCTTAATCCCTTTTCTCAGGATTAATTCGCTTGAATTTTCAAAGACTCAATAATTTAACAGCAATCTATCGGTTGACGATCTGAGCGATCTGCGTCTTACTTCACTTATCACCAAATCTTACAGTCTGCAAAAAACCTTCAGGAAAAAGCGATAATTTCAGACGAGACAGTCCTCAGAAAAAAATAATTAGAGTTAGAGATTCATGGAAGCAAACGCACTCCTTATTGTTGACGAAAAGCCCCTTTCGCTGCGGCAATGTTTACGCTATCTGCAAATGGGCGGAAAATTACAAGTATTTATTGGAGATGTCTTGCGCCAGTATGTTTTAGAGCAAGAGTTAGAGACACGCGAGGGGTTGGAGATTAACCCTGCTGCGGTAGAACAAGCATCGGTTGATTTTCGGTTGCAAAATCAATTGACCGATCAGCAGTCGTTCCAAGATTGGCTCGTGCGGAATGGCACAACCTATGATTTATTTCACGATCAAATCAAAAACAGCTTTAAGCTTGAAAAACTCAAAGCGCAGGTAACCGAGCCTCGCCTGCAAGAGCATTTTATTGAACGAAAACTGATGCTCGATCGCATTGTACTATCGCGCATTGTGGTAGAAAGCCAAGAAATGGCAGAAGAGCTGCATACCCAAATTGCTGAAGGCGGTAGTTTTGAGCAACTGGCTCGTGAATACTCTAAGGCAGATGAGCGGGTTGCCAATGGCATGATGGGACCGGTGAGTCGTGGCACCATGCCCGATATACTCAGGTCGGCACTGGATTCGGTTGAGCCAGGAAGCGTAGTCGGTCCAATGCCAATTGAGAGTTACTGGGCAATTTTTCGGGTTGAACAATTTCTGCCTGCGACCTTAGAAGATGCTCAACTCAAACAAACGATGCAAGGCGAACTATTTGAGAAATGGCTGACTGAAAAGATCCAAGCGATGACGGTTAAACTCCAAGTGAATGAATAGCACCCTGATTCCAGTATCTAGCTGCTCCATTTGTTAGAGTAGCGCTGTTGATATCTTGCAAAGTCCGGTTACCCCCACCCCTTAATCGCGTTAGTCCAGGAACCCTCCATGATTGCAACTGATCTCACTACTAATTTGCCTTGGAATTCTCCACCGCTTAGCTTGCTCAATGCAGATCAACAGGTTCAGCTTAAGCAGCAAGCAGAAGTTCGTCGCTATGGGCTAGGAGAAGTGATTTGGGCAACTGATTCTCCTGGAATGCATGGTTATGTGCTGAAAGGTAAGGTGCGTTTGGTGCCTGAGGATGAGCAGTCTGTCATTCTAAAAGCGGGAGACTGGGTGGGAGATTTGCTGGAGCTGCCGGGTGCTTGGAAGGCAAGAGCAGCAGAGAAAGATGTAGTTTTGGTGAGTTGGAAAACTGACCTCTGGCAGGCGATCGCGACTCCAGCGGTAGAGAGCTACTGGGCATCTCACCGTATCCGTCTACAGCCTAAAACCGATAATGCTCCTCAGGCTGTTTCTGGCTTTCCCTTTGTGGCAGGCGTGAATACTCCTGCTGCTTGCCTGACCATGGTAGCCAATCATCTGCAAATTTCTACTCAATTGGATTGGGTGCAGCGGCAACTATCCAGTCAACGTCCAGCGGATGTGATTGAGGCAGCAGAAAAAGTAGGGTTGCAGTTACGTCATATTGATTTACGCAGCAGCCAAGGGATTGATTGGACAGGATTGCGGCGGCTGGAATATCCCGTCCTAATGATGTGGGAAGACCAAGATACTGCATCGTCAACGTTTCAAAACAATGGCTCTAAGGGATCGGCTCATTGGGTTGTAGTTTACAGCACGAAGGGCGATCGCCTGATCGTTGCCGATCCCTTAAATCCCAACAAAACCTGCGAAAGCATTCCCCGTTCAATCATTCAAACCGTTTGGGACGGGCAACTGTGGCAAATTGAAACCATCCAAAAGCAAGAACGCTTTGGCTTATCGTGGTTTTTGCCCGCCGTCTGGAGATATCGCCAACTCCTCAGTGAGGTATTGCTAGCCTCTTTTACCCTGCAACTCTTAGGTCTGGCGGGTCCAATCATTACTCAGGTCGTTATTGACAAAGTGATGGTACAGGGCAGCCTTTCCACTTTGGATGTGATGGCATTTGCCCTCTTAGCAGTGGCGTTTTTTGAAGGGTTTCTGGGAGCGCTACGCTTGTTTGTTTTTACTCACACGGCGCGGCGACTAGACTTGAGCCTTTCCGCTCAGCTTTTTCGCCATCTGATGCGGCTGCCTTTGTCTTACTTTGAAGCACGGCGAGTTGGCGATACGGTTGCACGAGTGCAAGAGCTAGAAAACATCCGCAGCTTTCTCACTGGCACTGCCATGACAGTCGTTTTAGACGCAGTGTTCGCCAGCGTTTACTTAACGGTGATGTTTTATTACAGTGTCCCCCTCACCTGGGTCGCGCTGTCAGTATTACCCCTATTCGCGGCTCTGACCATCATTGCTACCCCAATTTTGCGAGGGTGGCTCAACGAAACCTTTAACCGCAGTGCTGATAGTCAATCCTTTTTAGTTGAAACCGTGACGGGCATTCACTCTGTTAAAGCCCACACAGCAGAACCAGTCTCGAGGGAACGCTGGGAAGGACTATTTGCCCGATTCATTCGCACCAGTTTCAAAGCCTCGACGACTTCTAATATCAGTGGCAACATTGCGGACTTTCTGACCAAACTTTCTTCTGTGCTGATCTTGTGGTTTGGGGCGAAGTTGGTGATTGAACAAAAACTAACGATTGGTCAACTGGTTGCGTTTCAAATGCTGTCTGGGCGAATGACGGGACCGTTGCTACGGCTAATTCAGCTTTGGCAAACACTTCAGCAAGTATTGCTTTCGGTCGATCGCATTGGCGATATTCTAAACACTGCTCCTGAAACCGAAGCAGGCACGGGTTTAGTGCTACCCCCCTTACAAGGACAAGTCATATTTGATCAAGTCTTTTTCCGCTATCATCCCAATCAGGAACCCGTATTACGTGGGATTTCCTTTACGGTAGAGCCAGGAATGCTTGTCGGCGTAGTGGGTCGAAGTGGGTCTGGAAAAAGTACTCTTTCTAAAGTAGTTCAGCGGCTTTATCCAGTGGAATCTGGGCGCATTTTAGTCGATGGATTTGACATTAAAAGCGCAGATTTAGTGTCGTTACGGCAACAAATTGGGGTTGTGCTGCAAGAAGACTTCATGTTTAACGGCACAGTCTTTGATAATATCAGCCTTGGAAATCCCAATGTGACCGCTGAGCAAGTGGTTGAAGCGGCTCGACTAGCGGCTGCCCACGACTTTATTAGTGATCAAGTTCATGGATATGAGACCAATATTGGGGAACGAGGCACAGCCCTATCAGGTGGTCAACGGCAGCGATTAGCCTTAGCGCGTTTGTTTCTTTCGCAGGCTCCAATTTTGGTACTTGATGAGGCAACGAGTGCTTTAGATAGCGAAACCGAGCAGCAAGTTTTGCAGAATTTGAAGCGTGTTTCCGTGGATCGCACAGTTTTTCTAATTGCTCACCGATTTGCGCCGTTGAAAAAAGCAGATTTGATTTTGGTATTGGAGAAAGGAGTGCTAGTAGAAAAAGGCACTCATGATGATCTGCTCAAAAGTAAAGGGTTGTATTGGTCGCTTTATCAAAGACAACAAGCAGCAGTTTAGCAGACTTAGGTTATTAGGAGAAAGGGAAGGGGCGATCGCCCCCCTATACAACCTCTCCACCCAGGGCGGTTTTATTGTGAGGGTAGGAAAGTGAGGATGGACTGAAATCCTATATCAGTATCAGTCCATGACCCTCA
>NZ_JBFPDP010000062.1:0-24825 GCF_040830845.1 Sivoneniella epilithica UHCC 1019 | reverse complement strand
GCATGATTGGTTCAGAGGTAGCTGCCGCTCTATTCTCTCCCATCTATCCACCAAAATAAAGTTGACAGCCTACTAGCAATAATGCACCTGCTCCCAAAAACAGCAAGTGATGTCCTAGGATTAGCCCAAGCTTGGCATGATCGTTCCAGTCAAAGTGAAACTTGCGGGCTTGACCAGAGGCATCTTTGAGATTTTCGGGCGCTCTAAATGTGTGAAATAGCGCTCCGGCACCTAAAACGGCTGACGAAATCAGATGAACAACGCCAACCACAAAGAATGGGTAAGTATCGATCGCCTTGCCGCCATCACCCACACCCAAGCCCAATGTTGCCAGATGAGGCAATAGAATTAGCCCTTGTTCCCCCATGGGACGAGCGGCATCAAACTGAGAAATTTCAAACAGGGTAAATGAGCCTGCCCAAAACGTAATCAACGCGGCTTGGGCAACATGGGCAGCAATAAATAAGCCTGACAAATCTGCAAAGCGGGCATTACCAGCCCACCAATCATACTTAACGTCAGGGTCGCCATAGGTCTGCATGGCATTGTTTTGCATTGGTTTTTTCCTCGTTTATGACGATGGATCACGATCGCCAGCCGTGGCTCAAAAGAGTTGCTACCAGCGATCGCAAGGATGAACATTGAAAATGCAGAAATTCTAATCAGAATCAAAAAAGCGAGGTTTTAGTGAGTTTGTTCTCAATAAACCTTGAAAAGCAGTTTACCAGATTAATGAGATTTAATCTCATTAATTTTGCATGAGTTAATTGATTTCAGTCACTAAGCATCACTATTTAAATCGCTACTGTAAACCGCTAACAAATTTGATGGGGTTGAGTTTGATCTAATTATCTATCTACTCAAAGCGAATTTTTTAGAGTCTCGATCCGTTCAATATATTAAGAATTTATTTCAAAAGTGAAAGTGTGCCATCAATGACCTATTAACAGGATACCTAGGGAAAATCAAGATTTTGTTATATTCCAACTCTGGAGAAGGGTAAATCTTAATCTGGCATTGCATCATGGAGGGATGAACCAGGGTCAGTTTTGATGCAATGTCCAGAATGTCAATCCCCTCACGTCCGTAAGAACGGTAAGAGAAGGGGTAAGCAAAATTACATCTGTGTCAGTTGTCGTTGTCAATTCATTGATGCGTACAACTCGCCTCAAGGATACAGTGACGACATCAAGCAGCAAGGTTTACGGATGTAGGTCAGATGCAGCCAGTCAGCGCTTTTTGAACATCATTTTGCAATCGGCTCTACGGGCAGGGGCAATGGTGGATGACTTGCTGGAGTTTTCCAAGATGGGACGGGCAGAACTGCGCTGGACAACGGTGCAAATGAACATCCTGGTGCAACAAGTGCAGCAACAGTTGCAACCAGAGATGGTGGGACGATCGCTGCGGTGGCAAATTGCACCTCTGCCAGAGGTGCAGGGTGATCCGGCAATGCTGCGGCTGGTTTGGCAAAATTTACTTTCCAAAGCGATTAAATACACCCGCGATCGCTCTGAAGCAGTTATTACCATTGGGAGTAGTAATCACGCACAGGAAACAGTATTCTTTGTGCAAGACAATGGCGCAGGGTTTGATATGAAATACCGCGATCGCCTATTCAACATTTTCCAACGGTTTCCAACGGTTGCATTCCCAAGAGCAATTTGCCGGAACGGGGATGGGATTGGCAAACGTGCGGCGGATTATTCATCGGCATGGCGGACGCACCTGAGCAGAGGGCGCGATCGATCAGGACGCAACCATCTATTTTTCATTACCAAACCAGGGAGGATAGGAATGAGGCTACGGTTTCTCTTGCTAGAAGACAATCCACTGGATGCCGAAATGATTGGAGTGACGCTGCTGGATGGCGGTGTTGACTGTGAACTGTGCCGGGTAGACACTCGCTCTAGCTTCATTAGCGCCCTGGAAACCAACGAGTTTGATCTAATTTTGGCAGACTATGCCCTGCCTGCTTTTGATGGTGCCTCAGCGTTGGAAATTGCCCGTAACCTACGTCCCGATATTCCCTTCATTTTCGTCTCTGCCAGCATGGGAGAAGAATTAGCGATCGAAGCGTTGAAACGGGGAGCCACCGATTATGTGTTGAAACAACGGCTGGGGCGATTGGTGTTTTCTGTGCAACGGGCATTGCGAGAGGCTCAAGAACGCCGCGATCGCCAACAGGCAGAAGCCGCCTTACAGCAAAGCGAAACCCGCCTCCGCAAAGTCGCCGCCAACTTGCCGAACGGAGCAGCGTTCATTGTGGATCATGAGTTGCGCTATCTGTTAGCCGAGGGTGAAGCCTTAAGGAATGCAGGCTTCACCTCTGAGGATCTGGTGGGTAAAACGCTTTGGGAAGCCATTGATCCCGATCTGGCAACCCAATACGAGTCTTACTACCGTCAAGCGCTGGCGGGGGAACACTATAGCCTGGAGCATCGCAGTCACGATCGCGACTACATCACCCACGGTACGCCCCTCTACAACGACCAGGGAAACGTAGAAGCAGCCCTATCGGTTTCTTATGACATCAGCGATCGCAAGCGCATCGAAGAATCCCTGCGTGAAAGTGAGTCTCGCCTCAAGTTGATGATTGAAAGCGCTCGCGAGTATGCCATCTTCACCCTGGATCTGGAGGGTCGGATTACAAGCTGGAATTCCGGTGCCCAAGGATTAGTAGGATATACGGAAGCCGAAATTTTAGGACAAAGTGGTCAGATTATTTTCACCCCCGAAGATAACGCCCAGGGCAAAGCTGAGCGAGAGATGCACCTCGCCCAAACCGAAGGACAAGCAGAAAATAGACGCTGGCATGTTCGCAAAAATGGTAGTCGTTTTTGGGGCACGAGTTTTGTCATGCCTCTGCGGAATGGAGACAACATGCTGCATGGTTACATCAAAATTATGCGAGACGAAACGAGTCAGCGACAAGCCGAGGAACGCTTCCAGACCCTCTATGACACCACCAGCGACCTCCTCGCCACAGAGCAACCGTTGACGCTGATGCACAACCTGTTCCGCAATCTCTCAACTCAGCTAGAACTCGACTACTACTTTAACTACATGGTGGAGGAAAGAGACGATTTTGCAAAGCAAACGCTACGCGATCGCTCGACGCTGCATCTCAAGAACTATCAAGGGCTGGAAGCAGACGAAGCACAGGCGATCGAGTGGCTAGAGTTCGGGCAAAGTCTGTGTGGTTTAGTGGCACAGGAGCAGCAGCAAATTGTGCTGGATCACGACCAGATTGCCCTCCATCCCCAGGCACAACTCTATCGATCGCTGAGAGTGACCGCTTACGCCGGACAACCTTTGATTGTGCAGGGGCGACTCCTCGGAACGCTCTGCTTTGCCAGCCGCACTCGCACCCACTTCACCCCAGACGAAGCCAGCCTACTGCAATCTGTTTGTGATCAAATGGCGATCGCCCTAGAGCGCACCCACCTCCTCAACTCGATTCAGCAACAGGCAGACCAACTCCAACGGGCAAACCAGATCAAAGATGAGTTTTTGGCGGTGCTGTCCCATGAGTTGCGATCGCCATTGAACCCGATTTTGGGTTGGTCAAAGCTATTACAGCAAGGCAACCTCGACTCGACAAAAACAAAAATTGCCCTTGCCACCATCGATCGCAACGCTCAAATCCAGGTGCAGTTAATTGACGATCTGCTCGATGTCTCCCGCATCTTGCGGGGTAAGCTTAGCCTCAACACCCTGCCTGTCGATCTCAGTGCAGTGATCTCAGCCGCTTTGGAAACCGTTTATCTTGCTGCTGAAGCCAAATCGCTACAAATTCAAGTCGCAATTTCACCAGACGTTGGCGCGGTGCTAGGGGATGCCGGACGATTGCAACAAGTAGTCTGGAATCTTCTATCCAATGCTGTGAAATTTACACAGTCTGGAGGACAAGTCACCATCGCGCTCACTCAAACTGCAACCGATGCTCAAATTGCCGTCAGCGATACGGGTAAAGGAATTAAACCCGAATTTTTGCCCTATGTCTTTGAGCATTTCCGTCAGGAAGATGGCGCAACGACTCGTAAATTTGGTGGCTTAGGGTTGGGCTTGGCGATCGCTCGTCAAATCGTGGAAATGCACGGCGGTCAGATTTTTGTAGACAGCCCTGGAGACGGGCAAGGGACTACATTCACTGTCCAACTCCCCCTAGCGTCTCATCCCAACGAATTGCCCTCTGCAAAAGCATCCTCACCTGCCATGAGCGACTTGAACGGCATCCGTATTCTAGTGGTGGATGACGAAACAGATTCACGAGAGGTTGTGACGTTTGTGTTAGAGCAAGCAGGCGCGATCGTCACCAGCATCTCATCTGGAATTGAAGCATTGCAGGCGTTTGAAGAATCTATTGAGAAATCTATTCCCGATTTGATTGTGAGTGATATTGGAATGCCGGAGATGGATGGCTATATGCTGCTCCAACACATTCGAGCGATTGAGCAAGGAACGTACATTCCAGCGATCGCCCTGACTGCCTATGCTGGAGAATACGAGCAAAAACGGGCGATCGCCGCTGGATTTCAGCAGCATATTTCAAAACCCGTTGATCCAGAAACCCTAGTGAGCGCGCTTCGTACCTGGTGCAGTAGTTTATCTAACTCAGGAAAGAGATAAACACTCGCTTGGGAGAGCCGCGATGACTCAAACATGAGCCGTGAGTTAGAGAACTCTCCCACGCTAAGCCTTGATATCACTGTTAATGTCAAGCATTGACGCGATCAGACTGCGATAGGATAAAGACTGTTCACTACCCACGAGCCACTTCTCATGCTAGTCAACTCTCCTGACTACCTCATCTCTTGGGAAAAGCTGCCAGATGATTTTCGGTTGCCCAATGACCCAGTGGATACCATTAACCAGCCCTATATTCCAACTATATACCGTGCCGCGCTCAGAAGTGGTGCGTAGCTATACCCCCCAACTTCAAGGCGACATTCCAACCCTAGTGCTGGAATTTTTATCCAACACAGACGGCAGCGAATACTCCGTCAAGGAAACTTACCCGCCCGGAAAATTCTTCTACTATGAGCAGATTCTGCAAGTCCCCAACTATGGCATTTTTGAGCCAGCAGATTGAATTCTAGAGTTCTACCGCCTCACAGACGAAAAGCGGTATCACTTGGAATCTACGAATCAGCAGAATCGTTTCTGGATACCCGAAATGCAGCTTTTTTTGGGAGTCTGGCAGGGTATGCGGGAAAACCGGGATGGTTACTGGCTGCGCTGGTGGGATGAGCAGGGAAACTTACTCCTGTGGGGCACAGAACAAGTTGAGCAAGAACGCCAACGAACCGAGCAGGAACGCCAACGAACCGAGCGGCTAGTCGCTCAACTACGTACCGCTGGAATTGAGCCAGATTTATAATGATGCCTCCTCTCACCATCAAAGAACTAACGAATGCGGTTGGCAGCGATATCACATTCCGCAGGGTGCGGCACTATCACCCATTGGGATTGATGCCGCAGCCAGAAGGTATTTTTCAACCCGCGCTTGTGATGGGAATGCCGATCGGCTTTAGTCACGCCCCGGCTGCAAAGCGTCAGTTGATGCAGTCTGGCATTGTTGCTGAATCTAGATATGAAATTCGTAGGGGCAAACACAAGGGATTGCCCTTATCCCAGCAAGGGTAGGCACAAGGCGCTACCCCTACCAATGAAAATCATGTCTGCATTCAGCAATGCCCAATGCGCTAGTGGAAGCGTTAATCGAGAAGCCAGATTGCCACTGTTACTTAGGGAAGTAAACTACTTTGGCTGAAAGGCAGCATATTGACCGCCCAACCCTTGAACGATCGCCCGTGTATTCGCAATCAGCATTTTCGGGTAAGTCTCACCCTCACTGCCTGCTTCCCCTAGACCATCAGCAAACAATTCTCGATCTGACAGTTTCACATTCGCCTCTTTTGCGACCGTTTCAATCAGCTTAGGATTGGCAGACACTTCCGCAAAAATGGTCGGTACGCGATCGGCTTTAATCGCCTCCGTCAATTCTTTCACCCGTGAAGCAGTGGGCTTTTCATCAGTGCTGATGCCCTGCAATGCTCCTTCAACCGGAATGCCATAAGCCGCAGAGTAATATCCCAGAGCATCGTGGGTGGTCACCAGTTTGCGCGAAGCGGCTGGAATGGTAGCGATCTGAGACTGAATCCAGCCATCCACCTGAGTCAGTTCTGCGGTCAAAGCTCCAGCATTTTTGGCATAGAGATCCGCATTTGCCGGGGCAGCTTTCGTCAGATTGACTTGAATCACCTTCACCATTTGAATCCCATTCTGGGCATCGTGCCAAATATGCGGGTCAGGTTCTTCTGCTTCTGCTTGCTTTTCGCCCTCAGTATGTTCTACACCATGTTCATGCTCATGCTCACCGATCAGAGGCTTGGGAACCGCCACCTCACCGACTGCAACTTTGGTTGCGGGATTTGAGGAGGCTTTGATCAGCTTGATCAAGCTGGGTTCAAAGTCGTAACCAGAGTACAGCACAAGCTGGGCATCTTCGATCGCTTTGCGATCGCTAGGAGTCGGCTCATAAACGTGGGGGTCAGTACCCGCTTTGACTAGGCACGTCAGGTCGATCGTCTCGGCAGCAATAGTTTTGGTTAAATCACATAAAACACTGTTGGTGGCAATCACTTTCAGATTGGTACGGGTCGCAGCGGTATTGGTAGGAGCGGCTGGGCTGGTTTGGCTGGTGGGCGTAGATGGGGCACAGGCACTGAGGATGCCGACAGTCAGAGCAAGCAGCGAACTTCCCCAGGTTTGATGGCGCTGAATAGGCATGTTTAATCTCTGAATCCCTTTGATAGGTCTATAATGATAACCGTTCTCATTCCAGGTTTTCATGTTAGAGGTTCAGCAGCTTGCTGTCAATTATCGAGGTGTGTGCGGACTGGAGTCGGTGAGTTTTCAGGTCAGTCCAGGTCAACTGGTCGGCATCATTGGGCCCAATGGAGCAGGCAAAAGCACACTGCTCAAAGCGTTGCTAGGCTTGGTGCCTACGGCGGGTGGTGTGGTTCACTATTGCACCTGTCCGCTGCACCAGCAGTTAGAGCGGGTGGCATATATCCCACAGCGATCGCACATTGATTGGGATTACCCGATCACGGTCTGGAACGTGGTGATGATGGCGCGGACTCGTCAGTTAGGCTGGTTCCGCAGTCCGGGTCGGGCAGCCAAGGAAATCGTGAAAGCGGCATTGGCACGGGTGGAGATGCTCAATCTGCGCGATCGCCGCATTGGTCAACTCTCTGGCGGACAGCAGCAGCGGGTGTTTCTGGCTCGTGCCTTGGCGCAACAAGCCGATTTATTCTTGTTTGATGAACCCTTTACAGGGGTGGATAAAAACACCGAAGCCATTATGCTAGAAGTGTTTGAGGAGTTGCGATCGCAGGGTAAAATTCTCCTCCTCAGCACTCATGAATGGGGGCAGTCGCTCAATCAACTCGATCGCTTGCTGTTACTCAATCAATGCCTGATTGCTGATGGTTCACCGCAACAGGTGATGACTCCCGAAAATCTGCGTCAAGCTTACGGCACCCATTTGGGAAATTCACTCCATCAAGACTTGGAGACAACGTTCTTTTGTTGAATTCTCATCCACCCATGCTCAATTTCCTCCTAGATCCCCTCAATTACGAATTCATGCGAAACGCGATCGCCATTGGCGTGTTAGTTGGCATTCTATGTCCCGTAGTCGGCAGCTACTTGATTGTGCAGCGCATGGCGTTGTTAGGGGATGTCATCGCCCACTGCGTTCTACCAGGGTTATCCATCTCTTTCTTCTTCGGGATTGATATTCTCATCGGTGCCTTTGGCTCTGGCATTTTGGGCGCTTTCCTGATTGCCTGGATTCGCTCACAGACCCGAGTCAAGGTCGATGCAGCGATGGCGCTGACCTTTTCGACTTTTTTTGCCCTGGGGGTCACACTGATTACTGTGCTGGAGAACAAGCTCGATCTCGATAGTTTTCTGTTTGGCGATATTTTGGGCGTAACACCCCACGACATTCAGCGAACCTTTATCATTGCTGCTTTGATTCTGCTAATGGTCAAACTGTTTTACAAGGAATTATTGTTCTATACCTTTGACAAAACGGGCGCTCAGGCGATCGGCTTACCAATTAACACGCTTTACTTTGGTTTTATGGCAGCCATCACGTTGACTATCATTGCCAGTATGCAGGCGGTGGGCGTGATTTTGGTGATCTCTCTACTGGTTGGTCCAGCATTGACTGCCTATTTGCTGGTCAAAGAACTACATCAGATGATGATTGTGGGAAGCATTTTAGGCGCGATCGCCAGTATTTCCGGGGTCTACCTTAGCTACTATCAGAATTTACCGTCAGGTCCGGCGATCGTGTTGGTGTCCTCCAGCTTGTTTTTGTTGGCATTGCTGTTCAGCCCGTCCCAAGGAATTTTGACGCGACCACTCGGACAGAACCATCCTCCTGTTTAAGCCACTGATTTAACTTCTTAGACGCAATGACTGAGTGTTCCATGCCGGGTGGCGATCGCTACACGTTAGATTTGCTGTTGCAGGAAGTGCAAGAGGTCTATCAACTGGGGAATAGGGCAATCGCTCTTTTTCCGCTGATTCCCTACGATCAAGAGGATAGGGGAGTTCTCTACTCTATACGCCCTTTTATTAGATTGGTATGAGTGCGTTTTTGTTTAAGAGGAATACACATTGGCGTACCTGTAATGGGGTCAGGATAAATGCGACATTCCAAGTCGAAAACCTCTCTAACTAACTCTTCCGTTATCAGCGATCGCGGTTCGCCAGCAGCAAACACCTTGCCTGACTTCATCGCGATCAAATAATCTGCATATCGACAAGCATGATTTAAGTCATGCAATACCATCACTACAGTTCGCCCTTGATTCTGATTCAAGCTGTAGAGTAAGTCTAGGATTTCAATTTGATGGGCTAGATCGAGAAAAGTGGTTGGCTCATCCAGTAATGATAGGTCTGTATCTTGGGCAAGGGTCATCGCAATCCAGGCGCGTTGGCGTTGTCCACCAGACAGCGTATCCAGGGGGCGATCGCTCATTTCCACCAAGCCAGTAATTTCTAATGCTTGTTGCACCTGTTGTTCATCTTGAGTTGACCATTGCTGCATCCAGTTTTGATAGGGATACCGCCCTTGGACAACTAAATCTTTCACCGTTAACCCTTCGGGAGCGATCGGGCTTTGCGGGAGCATTCCCAACTGTTGAGCCACAGCTTTTGTCGGTTGAGAAAAGATAGATTTACCATCCAGATAGACAGCGCCATTGGTGGGTTTGAGTAATCGTGCCAAGCCCTTGAGTAGGGTTGATTTGCCACATCCATTTGCACCGACTAGCGCTGTCATTTGTCCTGGTGGAATGGATAGGGATAGATTGCGGACGATCGCCGTCTGTTCGTAGGAAAGGGTTAAGTTTTGAGTAGTAAGAGCAGATAGCCTAGACATAAGAAAGTTTATCAATAAAAAGACCAAGCTCTTATCTTAATCAGATTCTTCCTGCTTATGAAGTAGTTGGGTGAAGTAGTTGGGCGAAATGGGAATCAAATTGGCTAATCAACGTTGAGCGATCGCCATACTCCAACATGCGACCTTGCTCCAGAATCAAAATTTGATCAGATTTCGCTAAAGTGTGCAAGCGATGGGCAATGATACTTCTAATACGAATCTCGAAAAATACTTGTTAAGGGAATAAAGGGCGACTAGGGGGATGGGAAAAGATCATTTAAACTCTGATCCTGTCCGTTTAGGGATCTTTTGCCGTTTTTGGGATAGACAGGGCACCGTTCACTTCTCTACACTAGGGCGGTTATTGCCTAAATCCTAACGTTTCTCTTTTTCCATCGTGCATCCTTTTCTCCGATTATTACAGTACGCTAAAAACTATCGATCGCAAGTTTGGTTTGCGGTCATTTGCACCATTCTCAACAAACTCTGTGATCTGGCTCCATCATTTCTGATTGGGGTTGCGGTTGATGTAGTGGTGGAGCGAGAAGATTCATTGCTTGCTCGATTTGGAGTCACAGATAGCGTGACACAGCTTGGGGTATTGTCCTTTTTAACTTTGTTGATTTGGGGATTGGAGTCGCTGTTTGAGTTTTTATACGATCGCCAGTGGCGCAACCTAGCTCAAACCCTGCAACATGAACTCCGAATTGAGGCATACAGCCACTTACAAGAATTGGAGTTGAGCTATTTTGAAGACCGCAGCACGGGATTATTGCTGTCGATTTTGAACGACGATATCAATCAGTTGGAGCATTTTCTCAACTCTGGAGCAGCGGAAATTCTGCAATTTCTGACTACAGTATTTGCAGTGGGAGGGGCATTTATGGTGTTAGCTCCCCAGGTGGCATTAATTTCTATACTGCCCATTCCGATTATCTTTTGGGGTGCCTGGATCTTTCAAAATCGGTTGGCTCCCCGGTATGCCGATGTGCGCGAAAAGAGCGGTTTGATTAGCAGTCGGTTAACCAATAATCTAACGGGCATTGCCACGATCAAAAGCTTTACGGCAGAAGCTTACGAGCGCGATCGCGTGTTGATGGAAAGTGAAGCCTATCGCCGCAGTAATGCTAGAGCGATCGCACTATCTGCTGCCTTCTTTCCGGTGATTCGATTTGCGATCGTGGCTGGATTTATTGCCACCTTGTTTTTTGGTGGAGTTGCCGTACTCAACAATCAACTTTCAGTAGGAATTTACGGCTTTCTCGTGTTCATTGTGCAAATGTTGCTGTGGCCCTTTGCAAGCTTGAGCCAAATTATGGATGAATATCTCCGGGCAATGGCTTCCGTTAATCGAGTGATGGGCTTACTCGACACGCCGATCACTATTCCCACGGGCGATCGCGCTCTATCTCTAGATGCAGTACGAGGTGAAGTGGAACTGGATGCGATCACTTTTGCCTATGGCATTGGCACATCCTCTCTGCAAGAGAATCGTCCACCTGTATTGACTCATTTATCACTGCATATTCCAGCGGGAAAGACAATCGGCATTGTCGGTGCAACTGGGTCTGGAAAAAGTACGTTAGTGAAACTTTTACTTCGCTTTTATGAAATCCAAGAGGGATGTATATCGATTGATGGGATTGATATTCGCACGTTGAATTTGTATGATCTGCGGCGTTGTATTGGTTGGGTCAGTCAGGATGTATTTCTATTTCATGGAACTGTTGCTGAAAATATTGCCTATGGCAGCTTTAATGCGAGTCTAGATCAAGTCATTCATGCCGCTAAGTTATCTGAAGCCCATGAATTTATTGAGCAATTGCCCCAGAAATACGACACGATCGTGGGTGAACGAGGACAAAAGTTATCGGGAGGACAACGCCAACGACTGGCGATCGCCCGCGCCATTCTTAAAGATCCACCGATTTTGATCCTAGATGAAGCCACGTCTGCGGTCGATAACGAAACAGAGGCAGCCATCCAAAAATCGCTTCAGGTGATTACGCAAAATCGCACGACGATTGCGATCGCCCATCGTCTTTCTACCATTCGTAATGCGGACTGTATCTATGTGATGGATCAAGGACAGTTAGTGGAATCGGGAACCCATGAGGAACTATTAACGAGCAAGGGACTGTATGACAATCTCTGGCGTGTGCAGTCGGGAGTAAAGACGTAAGCCTAGAATTGCGATAAGATTACTGCAAACTTATCGCAATTAATTGTCTTTTCTAGTGCTGTATCATGACGCTGACCTTCACTCAGTCTGACTGGAATGATTTATGGGAATCGACAACTTCAGCCACTTATGGGTTCGATGATTTTGAAACCCTGAGTTCCTTGCCATCCCGCTTGGGAAACGGCTGTAGTCGTGCGATCGATTTAGCACCAGGACTGTTTTTGAGCCTCACCGATTGGCAGTGTGAGCGGGATTGGGTGGTGCAGGTGGCTGCCCATGATCATCCGATTCAGCTTGGGGTGTTTCTGTCGGGTGTGCTGGATGCGAAGGGTGCCCATCCTACATTAGGCAACGGACGGGCGTACTTTTCCGGGAGTGGCATCTCGCCCAGTTATGCGGAGCATTGGTATGGTGGGCAGCGAATGCTGGTTGTGAATGTGGAACTGGAGCCGGAGCGGTTGGATCAGTGGCTGGGAGAAGAACAGGTTCAGTCCATTACCCGATCGCTGTTGTGTAAAGGGCAGGACTGGAAAGCGTCGTTTTATCCTAAACAAACCAACGCGATGCGATCGCTAGCTCTGCAAATCTGGAATCCACCCTATCAAGGCGCGGCACGGCGGATGTATCTGCAAGCGAAGGTGTGGGAATTGTTGGCGATGCAGATTGATTTACTCACGGCAGACCAGGCAGGGAACTTATCTACACCCAAACTCAAACCTGATACGATCGCTCGGTTGCATTATGCGCGAGAAATCTTGACCCAAAATCTAGAACATTCGCCGTTACTTTCAGAAGTGGCGCGACAGGTAGGGGTGAGTGAGCGCACCCTGCGGCGAGGCTTCCAGGTATTGTTTGGGTTGACACCGCTGGAATACCTGACCCGTCAACGGCTGCACCGAGCACAAGAGTTGCTCCAGACGGGGGAATGTACCGTGACAGAAGTGGCTCGCACAGTGGGATATGCCCATTTAGGACACTTTGCCGATACATTTAAGCGCCAGTTTGGCATAACTCCGGGTGCCTGTGTCGGCAGGAATTGAGGGTAGGGGTGAAGGCGGGAGGGGGGCGAGTAGCCTCATTTTACCGGAAGTACCACTTCATTGTTTTGCCAGAAGTACCTAATCAACGATCTGCAAACATTTTAGAATTCCTGGCAGCAGCACGAAACCAACATGCTGGCAAAACTGTTGATGATATAGCCGTCGCCATGTGCAACGTGGCAGACTTCGGCGTGAGCGCTCAGTCGAATAAGGCGAGTTGGAACGCCTCCCAGAATCGGCTTTTGGGCAATTCGACTAGTCCTAGGTGTTCTGACACCGATTTAAACAGGAGACGTGGCAGATGCTTGATGAAAAGTCTGACTGCATCAGGCTTCCACAATCCAAAACCGCAAATCTAAAATCCAAAATGGTATGACCAAAGCTACAAATAGCCGTTTTGGGATCAGAAAAAGCCGTTTTGGGCATAGATACGGAATCATGACTGCTCTACACTGCTGATTATTGCAATTAAGAAAGGTTTGCAATAGAGCTTTTTGATTTGATGTGTGTGAGGCAGCGGTATGAGCGGTAGACAGTGGGCATTGGTGCAGTTGGGCTTGTGGGTGTCGGTTGGTGGGGCGATCGTTGGTGTGGTAACGGATGGGAAAGCGGAGGAACGATCCCCCCTGCCTGCGGCATCCTCCCTTACTAAGGGGGGAATGAGGGGGGTGGATCGGGTGCGTGACTTGAAGAAACCTGCCACCACGGTCAAAGACTGGATCGCTCAGATGGAAGCGGCTCAGGTGCAAGTGACGGGGGTGAAACTGGAACGCACCGAAACCGGACTCGATATCGTGTTGGAGACGGCGGAGGGGAAACCGCTGACGATCGATGCCAGCAAGTTCCGCGCTGAGGGAAATAGCCTGATTGCCGAGATTCCCAATGCGACGCTGGCGTTGCCCCAGGAACAGACGTTTGTAGCAGACAACCCAACGGCGGATATTGCGACGGTGCAGGTAGAACAGCGATCGGGTAACATTCGGGTGAGTGTGGCGGGAAATAATGCGCTACCCAAAACCGAGGTGACGCTGAAAGCAGGAGGGTTGGCATATAGCCTCAACCCGGAGGGGGAAGAACCGGATGAGGAAATTGTGGTGACAGGGGCAGGACAACAGGGCTATCGGGCGAACACTTCTAGCACCATATTAAGAACGAATGCAGCACTCCGGGATACGCCTCAGTCGATTCAAGTGATTCCTCAACAGGTGTTACGAGATCAGCGGGCTGATGTGGTCACTGCGTTGCGGAATGCCCCCAGTGTCCGCAATGCTGCTCCTGCTAACTTCAATGCCCCCAGAATTCTAGTCAGAGGCTTTTTCAGTTCGACCTCTCTCGATGGCTTTGTCAATCGCGTCTTTAATGGCGTTGGTGCGAACATTGGACCAGACCTCACGGGAATTGACCGCATTGAGGTGATTCAAGGTCCGAATGCGGTTCTGTTTGGTTCTCTATCACCTGGAGGCACGGTGAATTATGTCACCAAACAACCGCTACGCGATCCTTATTATTTTGTTGAAGCCACCTTTGGAAGTTACAGTTTCTACCGAGGTGAGCTAGACCTATCGGGTCCTCTCGATCCAGAAAAGAAGGTATTGTATCGCCTGAATACCTCCTATCGCAGTCAAAGCTCATTTCTAGAGGGCAATAATTTACGAAACCTGGTCATTGCTCCTGCGATCAGTGCCACTTTAGGGGAAAATACGACCCTCAGCATTGAAAGTGTTTATAAAAATCTAAGCAATGATAGATCTCCAACAGGTTTGCCTGCGGTGGGAACGGTTTTGCCTAATCCCAATGGTCAAATTCCCCGTAATCGCAATATTAATGAAGGCTTTGAAGATAACACTCAGTTCAGAATTACGGCTTCGCTGAATCATCGTTTTAGTGAGGAATGGTCATTCAATGCTAAATTTCGCTATGACGGTCTAGATACAAACATTTTATTTGTCGGACCGGGAGCTTTGGGAGCAGACAATCGCACCTTGCCTAGAAGTACTACTGACATTGTTGAGCAATATCGCGAATATCGATCGCAAACGAATGTTGTTGGTAAATTCTCAACGGGTTCTGTCAAGCATGAGTTGTTGTTTGGCTTGGATTTGGGCAGGAATACCTATGATCCAAGGAATACAGGTAGGTTGGGTGTGCCAGCCATTGACATTTTTAATCCGATCTATGGGCGACCGCTCGGCACTCGCGGTCTTACGACTACAACAAACATTACGACTGATGAGCTAGGTATTCTCTTGCAAGATCAACTTATCCTGGCAGATAATCTCAGGCTGCTCCTGACAGGACGCTTTGATGCCTTTACTCAAACAGGAGATTTTGGTAGCTCCTCTCCCGTTCAATCGGGCGATGCTTTTAGCCCGCGTGTGGGGATTGTCTACCAACCGATTCCACCGATCTCGCTCTATGCTAATTTTGCTCAATCCTTTGAGCCAACGATTGGTTTATCTGCCACCAATACTCCTTTTCAGCCTAGCAGAGGCACTCAGTACGAAATTGGTGTAAAGGCAGATATAAGTCCACGATTGACGACAACCCTTGCTTTTTATGACATCACACGAACAAATGGCTTGACTCCCGATCCGGTTAATCCAAATTTCTCAGTTCAGACCGGGGAGCAAAATAGTCAAGGAGCTGAGCTAAATATTGCAGGCGAAATTTTACCAGGATGGAATATCTTTGCGGGCTATGCCTATAATGATTCTCGCGTCACTCAAAGCAATAATCCTGCTGAAGTGGGCAAACGCTTTCAACGGACGACTCCTCACACGGCTAGCTTGTGGACAACCTATGAAATTCAACGGGGAAATTTGCAAGGTTTAGGGGTTGGATTGGGACTGTTTTATGTGGGAGATCGTCCCATTGATAACGCCAACTCCTTTGATTTACCCAGTTATCTAACAACTGATTTAGCAGTTTTTTACAAGCAAGAGCGGTTTAGGGCTGCGCTTAACATCAGAAATCTCTTTGATGTGAACTACTTTGATGGGGCTTTCAGTCGTAATCGCGTCTCCTATGGTGAGCCTTTCACAGTACAAGGCACAATTTCATGGCAGTTTTAGGTCGGTGTTCATGAGTAAGCTACTGAATCATCTCATTCGTCGTGTGTTGCTGGGAGTTATGGTTTGCCTGTTAACTGTTGCTTGTCATTCAAGCCACATCGATAGATCCAGAAACCTGTTTCAGCCAGCCAGTGATTGTCGCATTGTTCAGCACAGTATGGGAGAAACATGTGTCGCTAAAAATCCTCAGCGTGTCGTGGCTCTGAATCCTGCCGCGCTGGGTGATGCGATTGCTCTTGGTGTTGAGCCTATAGCCAGTGTGTATGACTACGCCGATCGATTTCCTAGCTATTTGCAAGATCAGGTAGAAGGAATAACTTCACTAGGAGTAGGATCAAGTCCCAGCATAGAGAAATTGACCCTACTAAAGCCTGATGTGATGGTGGGCTGGCAACATCATCATCGAGCGATTTATCCTCAACTTTCGACGCTTGCTCCCACGATTTTTTATGACTGGATTGGTGGCAATGTGAGTGATGACAATTGGAAGCAATATTTTAATTTCATTGCCAAAACGCTCAATCGTGAGCAAGAAGCAGAACAAGTTTGGCAACATTATGATCAACGAGTGGCAGAGCTAAAAGCTAAACTGGGAGATACCTACAAAGATAAAACCATCTCATTTATCTTCTTTTGTTGCGGTGGCATCCTCAGCGAAAGGTCATTTGCAGGATCAGTTCTAAATGATGTAGGTCTGAAAAGACCAGCATCACAAAGCGATCCTTCGGGTTCAACAGCAGGATTTACGTTTTCAGAGGAGCGATTAGATTTAGTCGATGGAGATGTCATGTTTGTAGCTGTATATGGGGGGAGAGAAACCGGGGAGAGAGACTTAAAACGTTTGCAGAAAAGCCCACTTTGGTCAAAGCTATCAGTGGTACAGAGAAATCGAGTTTATTACATTGATCCTGATATTTGGCGAGCCAGAACCCCGATCGCGGCTGAACTGATCCTGGATGACCTCGAAAAATACCTCGTCAACACACCCTAATCCCATGCTCAAACACATCCTCTCTTCGTCTGCTAATCCTGCCACTGAAAGGTGAGGGAGTAGATGAGTAGATGAGTGGATGGGTGATAAGGGGAGTAGGAGATTCGCGATCGCGTTTATGGGCGATCGTTTTCAGTCATCGAGTGTGCCTCTAGCCAAGCTTCCAAATCAGCCAGTGTAGTGAAATTGAGTAACGCTTCGCTGAGGTCTTCTAGGATGGGTAAGGGTAGAGACAAAAGGCGCGATCGCGTTGCCAATGATGCAAAAATTACTGCCATAAAGTAATTGGAAGATATTCACCAGACAGCAAAAAGTCACCATCTGTCGTCAAAATGTCGTAACCACGACGGTGAGCAACTGCACAGATCAAAAAGTCTGTGTTGCTTCCCTGAATCCCATTGCGACGGCAAGTATTGTAAAACTCAGCAGCTAATTCATCATCTGCGATCGCCAATTCAAGGTTAGGAAATGCTCGTAAATACTCTCTCAAACGAACAAATTGTTCGACCTCTCGAATTCCTGACAGCACTTCTTGTCGAATCACTCCCAACAGAGCAACTCTGTCATCGGCAATCAACTCACGCAGCCTCAAAATTTGGGGTGACTCCTCCAGGATTCGATTTCGCCGCAGAGCCAACGACCAGACAGAAGTATCAACAACAACCTTCATGCTTGCCGCCGTTGTTGCTTATAGTCATAGTCTGGATCGTAGTCGATCGTGCCAAAAAGTTCCAAAACTTTCAATTGTTTACGCCGCTGAATATATTCCTGCAAAGCTGCTTCAATCACTATCTTCTCTGTTTGATGTTCGCCCAAAGTCAACGCTTCTTGGATCAACATCGGATCAATCTCAATATTAGTTTTCATCGGTCTGCCCGCATTTGGGTTGATATTTCAGCATTATAGCGATACCTTCGGCAAGCTTCGCGATTCACACCACAATCCTCTCAACTCGCCTTTTGAAACCCTATTTTAGACAGATTTTGAGCGGCTCAACTCGCGTTCTTCCTCGTAATAGCGATCGCCGATCTTGCCGATCTTGTAGTGCGATCGCGCGCCGATCTTGTAGTGCGATCGCGGTTTAGAACCAGGGAGCGATCGCTGTGCTACTTTGAGCAAATGAGTAGAATTGATCGTCCCTTAATACTTGATGTGCGGCATATTGCCAAGCATCTTCCTGATACCCCATAAATGCAAAAACTACTTCAACGCGAGGGAAGCGTTCATGTTTTCAACGATCAAGCCACACTCGC
This sequence comes from Sivoneniella epilithica UHCC 1019, assembly GCF_040830845.1. NCBI lineage: Bacteria > Bacillati > Cyanobacteriota > Cyanophyceae > Leptolyngbyales > Leptolyngbyaceae > Sivoneniella > Sivoneniella epilithica. The sequence goes on along the minus strand of NZ_JBFPDP010000062.1, from coordinate 6,822 downwards.
AAGGGTTGCAGAAGCGATTGTTCAAAATGGAGAGTTCACAGGCACAATTCGCGGACATGACCGCTACGGACTCTATTTCGACGAAGCGATCGGTTACAGGCTCGATGTAGATGGGGACAGAACTCCCCTTTATTATGGAGAAATGAAGGTACAAGGAGACAAGTATCATGCTTATCCCCCGCACTCGACCTAGCCGATAATTGGACATTCACAGAGCTTTGGATCGACCCAACTGCTGCACCCCCCTATGTTCTGATCTTGCTATGCGACGATCAACAAAACTGCTGCATTTACGATCCTGCCCAAAACTACCAGGTTGTGTTTAAAGGTTTTTCCTACTCAGAAGCAAGGCTTTGGTTGCTCGAAGATGAGTATGAACGAGTCGAAGGACAGCTTAGAGCCGAAAAAGTTGTATAGCGGTACGACCCGGAAAAGGGCGATCTCTACCAATCTTGCCACTCCAAGCCCGTTGACACAGCCTCTGCAATGCAGAATCGCCCCACCCAACTCATTGTCTTCTCCCAGCAAACCCCTTGGTTGACTTATTGGGCGATCGATCTGTTGCTGAAGTTGCTGCACTGCCTCAACAGAAAGCTTCGTTGCGCGGCTGATGAGGGCGATCGAAAAGCCTTCTCTTAGGGGATGAGGGGAGTGGGAGATTCGCGATTGATACTGCAATATAATTGGGCTAAGAGCAACTCAGGACAGTTGCCAATGACTCGCGCAACCATCACCCAGCAAGGGCAAATTATCATCCCTCAAGAGATTCAGAACTACCTTAAACTCTCTGAAGGTAGCCAGGTAGAGTTCATCATTGATGCAAATGGGGATATAAAAATGGGCGTTGCTGAATCGAGATATGAAATTCGTAGGGGCAATCCCTTGTGGTTGCCCTTCATCTCCGTCAGGGTAGGCACAAGACCTACCCCTACAGTCAAAAATCATGCTTCTATTCAGCAACGCCTAAAAATGATTCCACTGACGATTCCTGTAGAAAGACTATCTGGAATTTTACATCGATCTAAAATGGCAGTCGCAACCCTCGAAGACATGGAAGCCGCGATCGTCCAGGGTGCCCGTTCGATGAATGTAGAGAAAACCCATGATTGGACTTGATACCAATGTTTTAAAATGTTTTAATCCGCTATCTAACTACAAAACAACCTAACAAATTTAAAATCGAAGCCGACCTCAATTATCAAGCCTCAGAAGCACAGCATCTAGAGCGGTTGCATCAAGCGCCTACCCAGCCATGATCACTCTTCGCCTATCACCCCTTTATACTCAATAGTTCCAGGTCAACCTCTAACCCGTTGCAACTGCTAACACCACATTCAAATCACGGGTTGCTCTTGGACACCAAAAGTGGATGAGGCAACCCCGCCCGTAATGTAATATTGAATTCAGGTCATTTCATTGCTAGTAAAGGCAGCAAGAGGTTAATCAAACGCGTTTACTCTACAAAACCTACAATCAAAAGTATGTTCTGTTTGAGTGAAACTGATGATTGATCTAACGCCTGCCCTACCGACCTTTGTAATCACCTTACGAGAGGGAGTAGAAGCGGCGCTGGTGGTGGGCATTGTGTTGGCGTATTTGGCAAAAGCTGGACAAACTCGCCTCAAGGCTTGGGTCTATGGCGGCGTGGGTGTGGGTTTGCTTGCCAGTGGAGTCGTAGGATGTGTATTTCTCCTGGGACTCAATGCAGTTGGTTCAACCAATCAAGGGTATGCGCCAATACTAAAACCGCTGCTGGAAGGAGCTTTTAGCATAGTGGCGATCGCGATGCTGAGTTGGATGTTGATTTGGATGACTCAGCAATCTCGTCTACTCAAAAAACAAATTGAAGGAACCGTTAGCTCAGCCTTGGCAGATTCAACCGCCGACTGGGGAATTTTTTGGCTGATCTTCTTTGCCGTGCTGCGAGAAGGGTTTGAAACCGTTCTGTTTATTGCAGCGAAATTTCAGCAGGGCGTGATTCCAATTGTTGGTGCGATCGCCGGAATTGTTGTGGCTGTGGGAATTGGCGTATTGCTGTTTCAGTTCGGCGTGAAAATCAATCTGCGGCTGTTTTTTCAGGCAATGGGTATTTTTCTCTTACTCATTGTGGCGGGATTGGTTCTTTCTGCCCTAGCACACATCGATATAGGATTAGCGCGATTAGCAGAAATTCATCCTAGTACCTCACTTTGTTTCAAGTTTTCAGCGAGTCAAAGTTCTTGCATTTTGGGACCGCTGCTGTGGGATACCAGCCAATGGCTACCAGAGCGGCAGTTTCCAGGAATTTTGCTACACACGCTACTAGGCTATGAAGATCAAATTTATTTAGTGCAAGCGATCGCCTACAGCCTATTTCTAGTCAGTATAGGGAATATTTACTTACAGAGTATTAGCGGATGGGGCAGCAAGGTCACGAAGCCGCAGACTTCTACATAATGTTGTGAAGCATCTTCCTGAAGAGAGTTTTATGAATGGCGATCGCATCAGTACGATGGTTCAACCAACTTAGATTAAGTAAAGGTTAAAGAATTGCCCTAAATTATTAAGAAAAGGGGCTTCAGGTTAAGGAAAGATTAAACTGTATAGGTTCATAATCTTAGAGATTCAACTCTATAGACCTAATTTTCGGCTCCGACATGGAGTATTTTAAGGAGGCGTATCCAATGCAAGCTACCGAATTTCTGTTTCCCCGCTCTCGCTATCGTGGGCAATTCACGCCCAAAAATTTGATGTTTAATGCAAACTTGCAGGAATTTTCTCAACGGGTTAGCTACATTTGCAGCCTTGAAACCAATGGCAAAATGGAGCCAGATGAGGCTTACCAAAAAATTGCAGCGTTGTGGAGTCATCTCTCCAACAGCAAAGCGAATCTTGGCATTGATACGTCTCCTCCAGAAGAGTAGATAGCTAGATAGTTAATCAAAAAAGCTGAGAGGTAAAATACTTCTCAGCTTTTTTAGTGAAATATGAAATTTAAGCTTGTTTAGGCACAAACTGCAAAGACACGCCATTCATGCAATAGCGTAGCCCTGTGGGTGCAGGTCCATCGTTAAAAACATGCCCTAAATGCCCACCACATCGGCTGCAATGAACTTCTGTACGGGTCATAAACAAAGTGCGATCGACAGTGGTTGCGATCGCGTCATCCAAGGGCGCAAAGAAACTGGGCCACCCTGTTCCACTGTTGAATTTTGTCTCTCCAGTAAACAAGGGTAGACCGCACGCTGCACAGGCATAAGTCCCCGACTCATACACTTTGTCAAGCGGACTGGTGCCTGCTCGTTCAGTACCATGCTTCCGCAATACCTGAAATTGTTCGGGGGTCAGCGTGCTGCGCCATTCGTCTTCCGTTTTCGTAACTTCAAAGTCTGTTTTTTGTGCCATTGCTGTGAGAAGTGAATAGAGTGGGCATAACAGGAATCGGTCAAGGCTTTGCTAAAAACGTCCTGACTGGAGATTTATGGCAAGCAAAAATCAATCTGTTTGTTCTTTCATTGTAAAGAATGTAACGGGCTGTATTCAATTTTGCAGACTTTTTTGCAGTGCAGGTCGCCGATGCCCATACAATAACTGCCAGCACATCCAGAAATTTCAAGCAGCATGGCTCATCTCGATTCAGATTCTCTAGAGACAAAAATGGTTTTCATTTGTGGATCGGCTCTCCGAGGGCAGCCCGATCATGCAGGAATGCAATCTTCTACCTTTATTTGTGAAACTAAAACTCAACCGATCTATCGAATGCATTCAGCCGAGAATGGATGGCATCCAGCACTTTATTTAGTGGCGGAAAATGGAGCGGCAATTTTGGGCGAGGTTTATGAAATGACGCTCGCTGATTTTGAGCATCTGTGTGCTAGTGAACCGCCCCATATGGCTCCCGCAGAGGTGCTATTGGAGCAAGAAAAAACTGCGATCGCATTCTTCTATCCTCAAGAACTGGTTGAAAAATATAACTGGCTGGATATTTCCGATTATGGTAGTTGGGCAGCCTACAAAGCTGCGATTGCTCCATCTTAGGTGCGGTTCAAATCGAAATTTATTAGGGCAGTTTAGTTGTATTAAATCTCATACAGCACTACGAGGAAAGGTCAAGACAACTATTCCTTATTTCTCAAGGTTGTGTCCTAACCTATATTCATCCGTTGCTATAGATTGCATTCCCTTGGAAAGACTCGTTCCCAAAATAATTTTAGATACCGATCCGGGCGGCGATGATATTTTTGCATTGCTGTGGCTGCTGAGTTTAGTGAAGCAGGGGTTCGCTGAATTGGTTGCTGTGACCACAGCGGCAGGCAATGTTTCTGCTGAAAATACGTTTGCGGCTGCCAGTAAAATTTTGAAGTTGGGCGGATTGGATTATGTTCCAGTGGGGCGAGCGATCGCGGTGCCCCATGCCACAACAGATGCAGCCCATATTCACGGTAGCGACGGCATGGGCAACTTGTCTCATACTTTGCCAGCAGGGGATCGCCCGTTTGAGACAGCGCCCTATTCCGATCAAGTGTTGATCGATGCCTTGATCGCGGCTCCAGGAGAAATCAGCATCTTGGCGATCGCGCCTTTTACCAACCTAGCAACGGCGGAAACTCGACACCCCGGCATTTTGCAACAGGCAAAAGAAATTGTACTGATGGGGGGTGCCTTTGGCTGTGCAGGTAATAGTACGGCTCAGGCTGAATTTAATGTTGCTTATCATCCAGAAGCCGCTCAAGTTGTGCTGAATAGCCGCACTGATATTGTGATGGTGCCGTTGGATGTGACGCGATCGCTGATTTTTACCGAAGCGATGGCACACACGATTAGGCAAGCAAATCCCAATAGTGCGATCTCTCAGTTCATCACCGTTTTGAGTGATTTTATGATTTCTACTGCCCTAGCCTATCGAGAAACGCAAGGGGTTCGCGGATTTTTAATTCACGATGCCGCAACAGTGGGCTATCTCTTTTACCCTGAAACCTTCCGCTGGCAACGGGCAACTGTGCAAATTGAAACCCAGGGTATTTGGACTCGTGGACAGACCATAATAGACAATCGACATAGCGCAAAAGCTGCCGCCAATGCCTGGATTGCAACTCAAGTGGATGCGCCCAACTTTTTCGCTAGTCTGATTGAAGATTTAAAGCGCCTATAGAGCCTATTTTGGATCTTGGATGAGGAGGTAGAATTGAAGTAAATGGAATATTCAAGTAGCTTAACCGACGCAGAATGGGAGATCATCCAGCCATTGCTGCCTCAAAAGAAGCAACCCAGACCGCCCGTTTGGACAAAGCGACAAATTTTAGATGGCATCCTATATCAACTCAAGAATGGGTGTAACTAGGGCGACCTACCCAAAGACCTGCCTCCCTACTCCACGGTATTCTGGCACTACAAGCAGTGGCGCTCAGACGGAGTGCTAGAACAAATTAGGGATGCTTTGCACGCTCAAGTGCGCGAACAGGTCAAAAAAAAACACAATGGACAATGCTGCTACTGATCGACTCGCAAGCGGTAAAGAACACCTGTAATGCCAGTGTGGAATCGAAAGGATTTTGCTTCTACCAAGCCACTAATGGCATCAAAAGACATTTGGCAGTCGATGCTAGGATTTCCGTTCTTTGTCCACTGTACCCAAGCGAATGTGTCGGATGACCAAGGCTTGATTGAGATGGTGACCCATAACATCGATTATTTCAAGGAGCGACCCGAACTCACAACCGCGCTAGAGCAGATGTATCCTCAAATTATGAGCAAAATTCAGTTTGAGTTGGCTCCCAAACCAATCAAGGCTCAAAAGCAGGAGCAAGGAAAAACCGGATTTGTGGTCGTCGCCACTCGATGGGTCGTTGAACACTCAAACGCTTGGATGGAACGCTGCAAAAGCTTGGTCAAAAACTTTGAGCGAACTCTGGACAATGCGACAGCAAAGGCAAATCTTTGCTTTATCCGACTTATGCTCAAACGATTAGCGGTTAATTAGATATCAAACGGGTTCTATAGGGGTGGTTAACCATGTTTGCCGAATCGTTTCATGCGAGACACTCTCGACATACTCTAATTCCACCATCCGTTCAGATCACAAGCGCAGACTCCAGCGGGCGTGTCCTGCGGGTGCCTCACTACAGGTGATTGCAATCAGATGGGCTTCTTGCTCTCCATCAAGGCGGCGCGGTTTGCGCTGTTGCTGCATTGCCCGACTCAAAGCACCAGCAATTCCAAATTCAGATTTTGACATGTGGCTCAATTAGGCTAGAGGATAAAGAAGCACCTGAGTAGGAGCGTCTTCATGGAACCAATGCCTTTAAGTTTTGGTGTTTTGATGAGCTATCTACAGCAAGCCATCAACCGGATTGAAGATCCACGACAAGCCAGTAATGGAACCCGCTACAGCCTAAGCGATGCAATCCTGGCAGCGTTTCGTGTGTTTTTCATGCAGTGCGAGTCATTTCTGGAGCACCAACGTCAGAGGCAAAGTCGGTGTGGCAAAGATAACGCTCAAACGCTGTTCGGGTTAGGACGAATTCCAACCACGCCCCAAATTCGCAATATCTTGGATCAACTCGCTGCAACGTTAGTATTTGGAGTGTTTGAGCGGGTGTATCAAGCGTTGAGGCACCAGGGATACTTGCAACCCTACCTATGTTTGGAAGGGCATTTGTTAGTCACCTTAGACGGGACGCAATACTTCAGTTCACAGAAGATTGGGTGCCAGCAGTATTCGACTCGTACCCATAAAAATGGTCGTGTTACCCACAATCACAGCGCGATTCTGCCCGTGATTGTGGCTCCGGGTCAATCTCAGGTGATTGCATTGGCACCCGAATTCATCAGCCCTCAAGATGG